>JAKBCB010000229.1 GCA_021808185.1 Pseudomonadota bacterium | reverse complement strand
GACGGAAAACCGCTCCTGCGCCGCCCCACTCAGCAGCACCGCGCCGATCCCGGCCAGGACCACGGCGGAGGCGACGCGGAAGAACTCCCCGTCGAACCCGAGCGAAAACCCGATTGTGGCCACGAACAGCCCGACGGCGGTGAACGACAGCGCGAGGCCCGCCGCCAGCGCCACCGCCCCGAACCGGTGCGCGGCGGCGGCGCCGGCCAGCACCAGCGGCAGGATCGGCAGCACGCAGGGCGAGAGCGTGGAGAACACGCCGGCCAGCAGGCCCACGCCCATGCTGCCGAAACCCAGCGTCATCGCGGATCAAGCCAGCGCGGTCGCGAGCAGCGCGCGGATCGCCTCGGGCTTGGTTTCGCCCACCGCGCGGCCGGTTTCGGTCTTGCCGTGGAAGACGATCAGCGTGCTCTGCATGGTCGCGCCGAAGCCGCGCACCACGTCCTTCTGGGTGTCGAAATTCACCCGGAACACCGCCATGTCCCGGAACGTCTTGTCGTCCATCAGACTCGAAAGGGTGGGCGTCTGCTTGGCGCAGGTCGGGCACCAGCTCGCCCAGATATGCACCAGGATCGGCTTGCCCGCCGCCTGTGCCGCGGCAAACCCCTCCGGCGTGAACGCGGTGCCGAGGTCGGCGGCGCGGGCGGCCGGCACGGCTCCGGCGGCGACGATGGCGGTGGCGGCAAGCAACAGGGCGCGGCGCTGCATGATCGGCTCCTCGGTCGGGGTTGCGTTCATCAGTTCGCGGCGACGACGGCGGAAGTTACCCAACCCTCACCGCGCCAGCCGCGCCGCGACCCCGGCCAGCGCCAGCGCGTAGGCCATGTGCCCGGCCAGCGACGCCCAGGCCATCGCGCCGAAGCCCAGGAACGCCGGGAAGCCGGCGAGCAGGTGGGCCACGCCGTACAGCGCCGCCACCCACAGCACCGCGCCATAGGCAAGGCCGACGAGCCACCACGCCGCCCCTGGCGCGACCCGCGCCGCGATCGGGCGCGCCACCAGCGCGTAGCCCAGCGGAAACACCACGATGCCGATCAGCGCATGGACCACATGCGCCAGCACCGGACTGGCGATGCCGAACGCGGCCTGCACCAGCCCCGCCGGATCGAGCCGCTGGCCGACCCAGAGCGGGCCGATGACGGCCGCGAACACCTCCCAGGCGAGCAATCCGGCAAGCCCGGCGGGGAACATCTGTAACAGCACCCCGGCGCGCGGAGTCGTCCCTGCATCGACGACGGGAGCGGTGGCGGTCATGCGGATGTTCCTTCCCTTGCATGTGGCGGCGGCAGCCGTGCTTCAGGATGCGCGCCAGGACGCCCGCGGGTTACGCGGCACCGGCTGGCCGGCGCTCGTGGCGGGGCTATGATGCAGGCGATGACAATCGCCCCCCCTGCCCCGGCCGACCTCGCGCCCGACGACCTCGCGCCCGGTGGCCTCGCGCCGACGGGGACGGACCCGTGGTCGGCGCTGATGGCCGCCGCCCAGGCCGGCGACCGCGACGCGTACCGGCGCCTGCTGGTGGCGGTGGTGCCGTATGTGCGCGCCATCGCCTCCCGCGCGCTGCGCGAGTCGGCGGATGTCGAGGACGTGGTGCAGGACGTGCTGCTGACGCTGCACGCGATGCGGCCGATGTACGACCCGGCGCGGCCGTTCCGCCCCTGGCTCGCCGGCATCGCCCGCCACCGCCTCGCCGACCGGCTGCGCCGCAACGCGCGGCGCTACCGGCGCGAGGTTCCGTTGTCGCCGGAGCATGAAACCTTTGCCGACGATGCGGCGAACAAGGGGGACGCGGCCATCGAGGGTTCCGCGTTGCGCGCCGCCGTCGCCGCCCTGCCGCCGGGGCAGCGGCAGGCCATCGAGTTGATGAAGTTGCAGGAGATGTCGTTGCAGGACGCAGCCACCATCACTGGCCAGTCCGTGGTCGCGCTGAAGGTTGCCACGCACCGCGCCATCAAGCGCCTGCGTCGCGCCCTCGGCGCGCCGGACGACGGGGAACCGGCATGACCCCGACCGAGGATCTGATCGAGCTGCTTGTCGCCGGCGCGCGGCCGGTCCGCCGCGCGCGTGGCCCTTTCGCGCGCGCGGGGCTGTGGCTGGCGCTGGCGCTCGGCGTCATCGGCGGGCTCGCGCTGCTCCACGGCCCGCGCCCGGACCTCGCGGCGCGGCTGGCCGAACCCGCCTTCCGCGTCTCGCTCGCCGCCGCGTTGCTGACCGGGGCGCTGGCGGCGGTGGCGGCGATGCTGGCGGGCCTGCCGGACCGCTCGCGCGCGTGGCTGCTGCTGCCGTGGCCGGCGGCGGCGCTGTGGGTCGGCGGCATCGGCTATGGCTGCCTCGCGCATTGGGTGGCGTTCGACCCGGACGGCGTGCAGACGGGCGAACTGCTGCGCTGCATGGGCACCTTGCTCGCCAGCAGCATCCCGCTGTCCGCGCTGATGTTTTTTCTGCTCCGCCACGCGGCCCGGCTGCGCCCGACCGCCTCCGTGCTGTCCGGCGCGCTCGCGGTCGCGGCACTGACGGCGGCGGCGCTGTCGCTGCTGCACGAGTTCGACGCCTCGCTGATGATTCTGGCGTGGAATTTCGGCACCGCCCTGCTGGTGGTCGCGCTGGACGCCGCCATCGGCCGGCGGATGCTGCGCCCGTAGCAAAAAAGCCCCCTCCCGTCGCGGGAGGGGGTTGGGGGAGGCGGCGGCGCGCGGCACACTCGGGACAGTTGCCCACCGTCCCACGCAAGCGGTGGGGGAGCCATCCACCGAAAGTCCCCCGTGTCCGAACCGCACCCCGCGTCTCGCGCCGAGATCTTCCGCGCCTTTCTCCGCCTCGGCCTGACCAGTTTCGGCGGGCCGGTGGCGCATCTGGGTTTCCTGCGCACCGAGTTCGTCGCCCGCCGGGCGTGGCTGGACGAGGCCGCCTATGCCGACATCGTGGCGCTGTGCCAGTTCCTTCCGGGGCCGGCGAGCAGCCAGGTGGCGGTGGCGCTGGGGATGCGGCGCGGCGGGTTGCCCGGCGGGGTGCTGGCATGGCTCGGCTTTGCGGGGCCGTCGGCGCTAGCGATGATCCTGTTCGCCTACGGCGTCGGCTGGGCCGGCGCGGTGGACCGCGCCGCGTGGCTGCACGGGCTGAAGCTGGTGGCCGTGGCGGTGGTGGCGCAGGCGGTATGGGGCATGGCGCGCAACCTGTGCCCGGACCGCGCGCGCGCCACGCTCGGGGTCGCGGGCGCGGTGCTGGCGCTGGCGGTGCCGGGGGCCATGGGCCAGCTTGGCGCGATCGCGCTGGGGGCCGTGGCCGGGCTGCTGCTGCCGCGCGAGGCGGCGGCGATCACCGCGTCCGCGCCGCATCCGCCGACGGAGGGTCGCGGCGGCGCCATCGTGGCGCTGGTGGCGTTCGTCGTGCTGCTGCTCGGCCTGCCGGCACTGGCCGGGGCGGGGCACGCGGTCGATCTGTTCGCGCGCTTCTACCGCGCGGGGGCGCTGGTGTTCGGCGGCGGGCATGTGGTGCTGCCGCTGCTGCAACAGGCGGTGGTGCCGCCCGGCTGGCTCGGCAACAACCTGTTCCTCGCCGGCTACGGCGCGGCGCAGGCGGTGCCGGGGCCGCTGTTCAGCTTCGCGGCCTACCTCGGCGCGGCGATGGGCCCCGCGCCGAGCGGGGTGCTGGGCGGGCTGCTGTGTCTGGTGGCGATCTACCTGCCCTCGTTCCTGCTGCTGGTCGGCGTGCTGCCGTTCTGGGAGGGGCTGCGCCGCCGCGTCCCGGTCCGCGCGGCGCTGCGCGGCGTCAACGCGGCCGTGGTGGGGTTGCTGCTGGCGGCGCTCTACACCCCGGTCTGGACCAGCGCCGTCGGCGTGCCGGCGGATTTCGCGCTGGTGGCGCTCGCCTTCCTGGCACTGGTGGCGTGGCGGGTGCCGCCCTGGCTGGTGGTGCTCGCGGGCGCCGTCGTGGCCGGCGCGCTGGGCTGGGCGGGCGTGCCCGTCTGAGCCGGTTGCCGCTATAGTCGCCAGACTATACCGTGACCTCTCACCCCGCGAAGGCCACGCCATGCGCCTGTTGCTCGTGCTCGCCCTGCTGCTGCTGCCGGTTGCCGCAAGCGCGCAAGTCACCGTGTTCGCCGCGGCAAGCCTGACCGACGCGCTGACCGACGTTGCCCACATGTGGCAGGCCGAGGGCCATGCCGCGCCCAGCCTGTCCTTCGCCGCCTCCTCCACGCTGGCGCGGCAGGTCGAGGCGGGGGCGCCGGCCAACCTGTTCGCCTCGGCGGACACGAAATGGGCGGATTATCTGGAACAACGACACCTGCTCGCGCCCGGCACGCGCGCCGATCTGTTGCGCAACGAGCTGGTGCTGATCGTCCCCGCCGGCCACGCGGCGAGCGACGCCCCGATCGGCCGGGATTTCGACTTCGCGGGCCTGCTCGGCGCCACGGGGCGGCTGGCCACCGGCGATCCGGCGCATGTGCCGGCGGGCATCTACGCGGCGCAGGCGCTGAAAAGTCTCGGCGTATGGGACGCGCTCGCGCCCCGGCTCGCGCCGACGCAGGACGTGCGGGGCGCGCTGTTGCTGGTCGAGCGCGGCGAGGCACCGGCCGGGATCGTCTATGCGACGGACGCCGCCGCCTCTCCCCGCGTCGCCATCGCCGGGCGTTTCGCGCCGGACAGTCACGACCCCATCGTGTATCCGTTCGCCATCACCGCCGCTGGCGACACGCCGGAGGCGCGGGCGCTGCTGGCGTTCCTGCGCGGGCCGCGCGCCCAGGCCGCGTTCGCCAGACGCGGCTTCGCGCCGGAGTAGCGCGCCATCCCGACCGCCGAGGAATGGGGGATCGTCGGCCTGACGCTGGATGTCGCCGCGCGCGCGGTGGGGTGCGGGCTGCCGCTGGCCATCCTGGCGGCCTGGGTGCTGAGCCGCTGGCGGTTTCCCGGACGGCCGGTGCTGAGCGCGCTGGTGCATCTGCCGATGGTGCTGCCGCCGGTCGTCACCGGCTGGATTCTGCTGCTGCTGTTCGGCGTGCGCGCCCCGCTCGGCGCGCTGCTGCTGGACTGGTTCGGCGTCCGCCTCGCCTTCACCACCGCCGGCGCCGCGCTGGCCTGCGGGGCGATGACGTTCCCGATCATGGTCCGCTCGGTGCGGCTGGGCATCGAGGCGATCGACCCCGGACTGGAACAGGCTGCGCGCACGCTCGGCGCCGGGCGGCTGGACCGGCTGCTGACCGTCACGCTGCCGCTGGCCGCCCCTGGCATCGTGGTCGGCGCGGTGGTGGCCTTCGCCACCTGTCTCGGCGAGTTCGGCGCCGTCATCACCTTCGCCGCCTCCATCCCCGGCCAGACCCGCACCCTGCCGCTGGCGATCTTCGCCGCCCTCCAGGTGCCGGGCGGCGAGGCGGCGGCGGCAAGGCTAGCGGCGTTAGCCTTCGCGCTGGCCATGATCGGCCTGCTCGCGTCCGAGTGGCTGTCGCGCCGGCTGAACCGGGCGGTGGGACGATGAGCGGGGGGGGCTGATGCTGTCGTTCGCGCTGCGGCACGGCTTTCCCTCGATGGCGCTCGACATCGCCTTCACCGCGCCGGAGCTTGGGATCACCGTGCTGTTCGGCCCCTCCGGCGCGGGCAAGTCCAGCGTGCTCGCCGCCGCCGCCGGGCTGTTGCGGCCGGCGTTTTGCCGCATCGCCCTGGGCGACGAGGTGCTGGCCGACACCGAGGCCGGCATCTGGCTGCCGCCGGAGCGGCGGCGTGTGGGGCTGGTGTTCCAGGATGCGCGGCTGTTCCCGCACATGAACGTCGCCACCAACCTGCGCTACGGCCAGCGCCGCGCGGCACCCGGCGGGATCGGGTTCGCCGACGTGGTGGACATGCTCGGGGTCGGGCACCTGCTGGCGCGCCGGCCGCACACGCTCTCGGGCGGCGAGCGGCAGCGCGTGGCGATCGGCCGGGCGCTGCTGGCGCAGCCGCGCCTGCTGCTGATGGACGAGCCGCTGGCCAGCCTGGATGCCGCGCGCAAGGCCGAGATCCTGCCCTACCTCGCGCGCCTGCACGCGCAACTGCGGCTGCCGGTGGTGTACGTGACGCACGCGTTCGAGGAAGCGGCGCGGCTTGCCGATACGCTGGTGCTGCTGGAAGCGGGCCGGGTGCTGGCGGCGGGGCCGCTTGCGCGCATCGCCGCCCGCGCCGACCTGCCGACGGCGCGGCGGGAGGATGCGGGCGCGGTGCTGCCATGCCGGGTGCTGGCGCATGAACCGGCGCGCGGCCTGACCACGCTGGCCTGCGGGGACGCGCGGCTGCTGGTGCCGTTGGTGACCTCCGCCGAAGGGGCC
>JAKBCB010000228.1 GCA_021808185.1 Pseudomonadota bacterium | reverse complement strand
CACGCGATTGGGTGCCCGCCGAGACCGAGGCGGACGCGAATGACTGCCGGCGCCTGGGCATCGCCGTCGCGGGGCTGCTGCTCGATGGGCAGCCGATGTCCCTCGACGATGCCCGGTTGCTGGACGGCTGGCACGCGCCGGAGCCGCATGGCCGC
Source organism: Pseudomonadota bacterium (assembly GCA_021808185.1). Classification (GTDB taxonomy): domain Bacteria; phylum Pseudomonadota; class Alphaproteobacteria; order Acetobacterales; family Acetobacteraceae; genus CAJCJG01. The sequence goes on along the minus strand of JAKBCB010000228.1, from coordinate 6,169 downwards.
TGGACGGACGGCGCCGCGCGCATCGCCGTGGCCGGCGCGCGGACGCTCGGGTTCAGCGTGGCACTGCGCGGACGTTACTGGCTGGAGAACGATGCCGGGGCCGCTCGCCTGATGGCGTGAGGCCCTTCTCGGCCTCACGAACCAGATGACCGCTCCGGCGATCCCACCGGCCCGAATACCGCGCAGCGGCATCCGCGGCCATTCGCCCGTTGCACATTATCCATAATTGCATCTAATATTGGGTCTGTGGTCACCTGGCGGGACGGCCAGGGAACTGGAAGTGTGCCGGCGGTCATGAACTGATGGGTTTCGTATCGACCAAAGCACCGGCAGAATCCAGCATCACCGATCCGCCCACGGTGCTTATTGCCAGTACCTCCTGGTGGCCTTTCACCGCCCGGATCGCGCTGCGTTTTGCCGCCCTTGGCTGGCGGGTCGAGGCGATATGCCCGGCGGGGCATCCGCTGCGCTTCACGCAAGCTGTCGCCCGCTGCCACCCTTACGCAGCCTTGCGGCCGTTGTCCGCGCTGGCGGCGGCGGTGGACGCGGCGCGGCCGACCCTGCTGGTGCCATGCGACGAACGGGTGCGGGAGCATCTGCACGCGCTGCATGCGCTCACGCCCCCCGGAGCGCCGCTGTCCGAGCTGATCGTTCGCTCGCTCGGCCAGCCGGACGGATTCGCGCCGCTGCTGCGGCGGGTCGAGATGATCCGGCTCGCGATCGCGGCGGGGGTCCGGGCGGCGCCGATGTGGCCGGTGGCCTCGGCCTCGGATCTGCGGGCGGCGCTGGCCGAGGTCGGGTTCCCGGCGATGCTGAAAGTGGATGGCACCTGGGGCGGGGCGGGCGTGATGCCCGTGCACGGGGCGGCGGAAGCCGAGCGTGCCCGTGTCCTGCTCGGCCGACGGCTGGCGGCGAGCCGGGCGCTCAAGCGGCTGTTGGTCGACCGGGATCCGTTCCCCCTCCTGCCCTGGCTGGACGGCACCGCGCCGCGCGTGGGCGTGCAGCGCCATGTCGCTGGCCGGCCCGCCAACAGCCTGGTGGCCTGCTGGCAAGGCGAGGTGCTGGCCAGCATCGAGGTCGAGGTGCTGCGCACCAGCGTGCCGCTCGGCGCCTCCACCGTGGTCCGGGTGATCGACCATGCCGAGATGGCGGAGACGGCGGCGGTATTGGTGCGCAGGCTCGGCCTGTCGGGCTTCTGCGGCTTCGACTTCATGCTGGAGGACGGCACCGGGGCCGCGCATCTCATCGAGGTGAATCCGCGCAGTACGCCGCTCAGCCACCTCGCGCTGGGGCCGGGGCGCGACCCGGTGGCGGCGCTGGCGGCGCGGCTGACCGGCCGGGGCGCTGCGGCATCGGCACCGGTGACCGACAACCCGGTGATCGTGCATTTCCCGCAGGCGTGGCGGCAGGGTCCGGCCAGCGAGCTGCTGCGGACCGGCCATCACGACGTGCCGTGGGAGGATCCCGGACTGCTGCGCGAATTGATGCGCGCGCCCTATCCCAAGCGCGGCCTGCTGGCCCGGTTGATCGAGCGCGCGGGTCCGCGCCTCGGGACAGGCCTTTCCATGCCTGAACATCGTTTTGGCGCTCCGGCCAGTACCGCGAGCGGAGAAGGGGGAGTGGCGGCATGACGGACGTCGCGATTGTCGGCGCCGGGCCGTACGGCCTGTCGATCGCGAGCCATCTGCGCGCGCGCGGGATCTCGCACCGCATTTTCGGTGCGCCGATGCACACCTGGCTCACCCAGATGCCGCAGGGCATGTTTCTCAAGTCGGAGGGTTTCGCCTCGGACCTCTACGAGCCGTCCGGCCGCTTCACCCTCGGCGCCTATTGCGCCGAGGCGGGGTTGCCGTACGCCGATATCGGCCTGCCCACGCCGCGCGAGACGTTCGTCCAGTACGGCATCGAATTCCAGCGCCGCCATGTGCCCGATCTGGAGCCGGTGGACGTGACCGGAATCGAGCCCGCGCAGGGCGGTTTCCGCCTGCGGCTGGCCAGCGGCGAGACGCTGCGGGCGCGGCGCGTGGTGCTGGCCGTCGGCATCAGCCATTTCGCGCACATGCCGGAAGAACTGGCCGGCTTCCCGGCGGAGCTGGTCACGCACAGCTCGCAGCATCCGCATTTCGACGACCTCGCCGGACGCGAAGTGGTTGTGCTGGGGGCCGGCGCCTCGGCGATGGACTGCGCGGCCTTGCTGGTGGGGGCGGGCGCCTCGGTGCGGGTGGTGGCGCGGTCGGCGGCGATCCATTTCCACGATGGCGCGATGAAGCTGCCACGTCCGATGATGGGAAGGCTGCGCGCGCCGCTCTCCGGCCTTGGGCCGGGCTGGCGCTCGCGTCTGTGCACCGACGCGCCGCTGCTGTTCCACGCGATGCCGGAACGCTTCCGCCTGCTGGTGGTGGAGCGCCATCTGGGTCCGGCCCCGGGCTGGTGGACCCGCCCGATGGTGGAGGGGAAGGTCACCTACCATCTTGGCCAGCGGATCGAGACGGCGGCGGAAGCCGGCGGGCGGCTGCGGCTCGATCTGGTCGGCGCGGATGGAACGCGCGGACGGGTGGAGGCCGACCACCTGATCGCGGCGACCGGCTACCGCCCGGACGTGCGGCGGCTGCGCTTCCTGTCGCCCGAGCTGCAATTCCGCACGGCGGGCGATGCGCCCGTGCTGTCGCGCAACTTCGAAAGCTCGGTGCCCGGCATCTATTTCGTCGGGCCGGCGACCGCGAACAGTTTCGGGCCGGTGGCCCGCTTCGCCTTCGGCGCCGGGTTCACCGCGCGCCGGCTCGCCCGCCACCTCGCCGGCCGCCGCATCACGGCGCCGGCGGAGGATGGCGTCGGAGCCGCCGCCGCGCCCGTCTGGCGCAACGCGGGCTGAGGCCGCCCCCTACGCCGCGCGCGCCAGGCCGAATCGGCCCAGCAGCGCGAGGGGCAACTGGCGAGGCGACTTGACGCGCGGATACGGCAGGGCGGCCATTTCCTCGTCCGTCCCGCCGCGCGTGGCGGCATTCTCGAACTCCATCAGGTCCAGGCCGTCGAGCAGGCTCTCGGTCGGTGCGCCCTCGGCGAAGATCACCTCGTGCGTCGGCAACTCGATGTGGAAGTAGCGATAGATGTCCGGCGCGCCCGTCTCGCGCACGATCGTCGCGCCATTCACCAGCGCGCCGGCGTGCACGAGCAGCCCGTCCAGGAACATGGCGTGGCAGGGCGAGACCAGCAGATCCCGATGCGGCACCCCCGGCCCCAGCGCGCCGGCGCGGATGCGAATCGGCAGCACCCGCAGCGGATCGGCGAAGCGGCGCGCGATCGTGCGCGCGCCGAGCCAGCGCAGCGGGGCAACCCCATCCCGCGTGCGGACCAGGTCGCCTTTGCGCAGATCCTCGACCGGCACCTCGCCGCCCGGTGTGGCGATGCGCGTTCCCTCCACGAAGCAGGCCAGCGAGAGGATGGTCCCGCCGCTGGCGTCCGGGGCCTCGACGACGGTGGCGCCCGGGTAAGCGCCGGCGAACTGGAGGGTAAAGGTGGCTCCGCTTGCGCTGATGGTGAGTTGGTCGGTGGTTGTGTTGAGGGAAGCGGACGCGGAGGCGATGCTGGTGAGGTCGATGGCATCGCCGACGGCGAAGCCCGAGATGGTGGTGGACGGCATGGCGGTGCCGCCGATGGCCAGGGTGGCGCCCGGGTCGGCGAAGACGAGGTTGCCGTAGGCAGTGGCGCCGTTGTCGAGGGCGAGGGTTCCACCGGCGTGGATGGTGGCGATTCCGGCGCTGCCGCCCTGGGAGACGACGGCGGAGCCGCCGCTGCTGACGGTGATGCCGGAGGCGGTGCCGCCGGATGCGACGAAGAGTGTTGCGCCTGCGGCGACGCTGACGCCGCTGGCCGAGGTGGTCCAGGCGGCGATGTGGCCTGGTGCGTCGAGGACGACGGCGGCGCTGGTGAGGGTTCCGCCGGCGGCGACGGCGGTTGCGGTTGCGGTGCCGCCGGTGAGCACGAGGAGTTGTCCGCCGCTGGCGACGCTGGCGCTGGTGGCGGCGGCGCCGGCGAGGACGAGTTCGGTTCCGCCGGCCTGGACGGTTCCGCCGCTGGCGGTGGCTCCGGCGGCGAGGGTGAGGATACCGCCGGCCTGGATGGTGGTGCCGCTGGCGAGGCCTGCGGCGCCGGCGGCGAGCAGTCCGCCGGCTTCGATGGTGGTGGCGAGGGCGGTGGCGCTGGTGAGCGAGAGGACCGCGCCGCTGGTGATAGTGGTGGCGGAGGCGGTGCCGGTGGCGGAGACGAATGCGATGGCGCCGGCCTGAAGTGTGGTGGCGGAGGCGATGCCTCCGGAGACGACGTAGAGATATCCGCTGCCCTGGACGATGGCCGCGATTTCGGTGCCGCCGGAGGCATAGGCGATGCCGCCGGCCTCGACGGTGGTGGCGGAGGCGACGCCGCCGCTGGACACGTAGGCATAGGCCCCAGGCCCGACCACCGTGCCGCTCGCAACCCCGCCCGCGCTGACATATTGGAAGCCGCCGCTGTTCAGCAGGGTGGCGAGGGCGGAGCCGCCGGCGACGTATTGCGCGCCGGCGCTATCGACGGTGGTGGCGTGGGCGATGCCGCCGGAGACGTATTCGGTGCCGGCGCTCTGCACGATGCTCGCCGAGGTGGTGCCGCCGGAGAGCACATAGACGAGGCCGCCGCTGCCCACGGTGGTGGAGATCGCCGCACCCTGCACGTCCAGGGTCTCGCCGCCGCTGACCAGAAGGCCACTGCTCGTCGCCCCCGATGCAATGGAACTCGTCGTCATTCTACAACTCCGTTCATCGCCGATCGGCGCGGGGCCAGGTCAAAATGGCGTCACCGTGGGTCCGCGCAGAACAAAAATACCATACGGCTGCAACTGTCGTTCTTGCCGTGGCGCTTCAGCATTCGTTTTTGCATCGACCGAAGATATTGCAGGTATATCGCGATCCAACCGATATAGTTTCGTTGTTTTGCCCGTGCTCTGGGCGCGGCGACCCTGTCATCGCACGCTTTCCGTGTCCATCTTTTTATCGCTACATGAGTTTGAATCAATCGCGCCCGCAATAGTTCCGTATATTGCTTGTAGTTTATCAATTTGCTTATTTTTATTATTATTTCTTAGTGTCTCAAAATCTCCGCATAACGTGTCGGCCAGGAGAGCGAGCGCTCCCCTGGATCACCCCGGCGGCAATCATGGCGGAAAACAACGCGCCGCCGTGCCCGAAGGCACGGCGGCCCCATGCTCAGTGATCAGGCGGGCTCAGTGATCAGGCGGCCGGGTCAAGCCGCCGCGAGATGCGGCAGCATCCGGCGAATCAACGCATCGATGGACGCAACCGAGCGGAATACCTCGGCCGTGATCTCTTGCGCCGGAACCTCGAGGTTGAATTCGCTCTCCACGGCGAGCAGCAGACTGACCATGTCGATCGAGGCAATCCCGATCTCCGCCAGCGTGTCGTCGTCGCGAAACACCGTCGGCGCCGATTTCGCGGCCAGAATGCCAGCGACCAGGCCGCGCAAGCGATCGCGCAGGGAATGCCCCACGCCGAAACGGCCGTCCTGGCTGGGGTTGTTCTGCATCAGTCCGGCAAACTGTTGCACGGTCGGATCTCCCTTCGCGGCACCGTTCTGATTCGACGACGGTCCGAATGGCCGCGGCGACGTCTACCGCGCGCGATATTGTCGATTTCCTATCTAATGCGCTTTCGATTACGGAAGTCAATCGGAGCTTTCCTTTCGCTTTCGGTCCGATATGCCGACGCCACGGCGCGCGCTCGTGCTGCTGTCATAACGAACATATCGCCGCGAAGGGGCTGGGATTCCACGGCAACCCGTGTTGCACCGCACACGCTTGGTTCTCGACAATTCGTGCGAACCAGTATATGTTCGCTTTCGTGATCGGTTTTGGTCCGCACGGCCATGTGTGGTTGCGTGGGCCGAGGGCCGCATGGGTGCAATCACTGCGTCGTCGGTAGGACACGAAGTTGTCGGAACCTCTGACCTCGAGTTGGCCAGCCCACCTGGCCTCGCTGCCTGCCGCCACTGTGCGGCTGAAGGAATCGCGCGCGGATCGGGCGAAGATCAACACGCATGAGGCGCTGTTTGCGCTGATCGCGTCGGACGTCGTGGTCTCGCTTGGGTCCGCGATCGTTATTTTCACCGATTATGGCCAGCC
>JAKBCB010000227.1 GCA_021808185.1 Pseudomonadota bacterium | reverse complement strand
ACGACGGCTGGAGCGCGGGGTGAAGCTCAACCACCCCGAAGCGGTGGCCCTCATCACCGATTTCGTGGTCGAGGGCGCGCGCGACGGCCGTTCGGTCGCCGATCTCATGCAGGCAGGCGCGCACGTGCTCACGCGCGAGCAGGTCATGGAGGGTGTGGCCGAGATGATCGCCGACGTGCAGGTGGAAGCGACCTTCCCGGACGGCACGAAACTCGTCACCGTCCACGAACCGATCCGCTGAGGAGCCGCCGATGATCCCCGGAGAAATCGAGACCGCCGACGGCGACATCGAGCTGAACGCCGGCCTGCCGCGCACGACGATCCCCGTCGCCAACACCGGCGACCGGCCGGTGCAGGTCGGCAGCCACTACCATTTCGCCGAGACCAATTCTGCTCTCGTCTTCGACCGCGCCCTTGCCCGTGGTCAGCGGCTCGACATCGCGGCGGGAACAGCGGTGCGCTTCGAGCCTGGACAGACGCGGGAAGTCACGCTGATCCCGTACCAAGGTGCGCGAAAGATCTTCGGCTTTCGCGGCGACGTGATGGGAGACCTGTGATGGCCCGCATTTCCCGCCGCGCCTACGCGGACATGTTCGGCCCCACCACCGGCGACCGGGTGCGGCTGGCCGATACCGATCTGTGGGTGGAAGTCGAGAAGGATTTCACCAGCTACGGCAACGAAGTGAAATTCGGCGGCGGCAAGGTGATCCGCGACGGCATGGGCCAGTCGCAGGCGACGCAGGCCGAGGGCGCGGTCGATACCGTCATCACCAACGTGCTCATCATCGACCATTGGGGCATCGTCAAGGCCGATGTCGGCATCACCAACGGCCGCATTTCCGGCATCGGCAAGGCGGGCAATCCGGATGTGCAGCCGGGTGTCACCATCATTGTCGGGCCGGGCAGCGAGGTGATCGCGGGCGAGGGCAAGATCCTCACGGCGGGCGGCATCGACAGCCACATCCATTTCATCTGCCCGCAGCAGGTCGAGGAAGCGATCGCCTCCGGCATCACCACCATGGTCGGCGGCGGCACCGGCCCCGCGACCGGCACGGCGGCGACGACCTGCACCCCCGGCCCCTGGCACATGATGCGCATGTTGCAGGCGGCCGAAGGGTTGCCCGTCAATCTTGCGTTCGCCGGCAAGGGCAATGCCTCCAAACCCGCCGCGCTGGAGGAAATGATCCGCGCCGGCGCTTCGAGTTTGAAGCTGCACGAGGACTGGGGCACCACGCCCGCGGCCATCGACTGCGCGCTGTCGGTGGCTGACCTGTACGACGTGCAGGTGATGATCCACACCGACACGCTGAACGAATCGGGCTTCGTCGAGGACACCATCGCGGCGTTCAAGGGCCGCACCATCCATGCCTTCCATACCGAAGGCGCGGGCGGCGGCCACGCACCGGACATCATCCGCGTGGCCGGACTGCCCAACGTGCTGCCCAGCTCCACCAACCCGACGCGGCCGTACACGGCCAACACACTGGATGAGCATCTGGACATGCTCATGGTCTGCCACCACCTCGACCCGGCCATCGCAGAGGACGTGGCCTTCGCGGAAAGCCGCATCCGCAAGGAGACCATCGCCGCCGAGGACATCCTGCACGACATCGGCGCGATCTCGATGATTTCCTCGGACAGTCAGGCAATGGGCCGCGTCGGCGAAGTCGCGATCCGCACCTGGCAGACCGCGCACAAGATGAAGCTGCAACGCGGCCCGCTGCCGGGCGACGAGGCGAAGCGCGACAACAACCGTGTGAAGCGGTACGTGGCGAAATACACCATCAACCCCGCCATCGCGCAGGGCCTCGCGCACGAGGTCGGCAGCATCGCGGTGGGCAAGCTCGCCGATCTGGTGCTGTGGTCGCCGGCGTTCTTCGGCGTGAAGCCGGATCTGGTGGTCAAGGGCGGCAGCATCGCGTGGGCGGTGATGGGCGATCCGAATGCCTCCATCCCGACCCCGCAGCCGGTGCATTACCGGCCCATGTTCGGCGCGTTCGGCGCGGCGATGGCGCCAAGCTGCATCACCTTCCTGTCCGGCGCGGCCCTCGATGGCGGCCTGGGCGACAAGCTAGGGCTGCGGCGGATGCTGTCCGCGGTGAAAAACACCCGCGGCGGCATCGGCAAGCGCAGCATGATCCACAACGACGCAACCCCTGTCATCGAGGTTGACCCGGAGACCTACGAGGTGCGCGCCGACGGCGTGCTGCTCACCTGCCAGCCGGCGACGATCCTGCCGATGGCGCAACGCTACTTCCTGTTCTGATGCGCGCCTCGCACATCCTGCCGGCCGGCGCGTGGGATGCCGGTCGCGAGATCGACTCGGTGCTGCTCGACTACGACCGGCGCTTCCGCCGCCGCATCCTGCTGACGACCGAGGCCGGGCGCGAGGTGCTGCTGGACCTGCCGCAAGCGGTGCGGCTGCGCCACGGCGACGGTATTTCGCTCGATGATGGCGGCATCGTCCGCGTCGCCGCCCGCCCGGAACCGCTGCTGGACATCCACGCGCACGACGACGGCGATCTCGTCCGCATCGCGTGGCATCTCGGCAACCGGCATCTGCCGGTGCAGATCCTCGGCGAGCATCTGCGCATCCGCGCCGACCATGTCATCGAGGAAATGGTCGAGCTATTGGGCGGCCACGTCGAGCACGTCCAGGCCCCGTTCGACCCGGAGGCCGGGGCCTATGCGGGTGGGCACCACCACCATCACGACGATGACGACGACGGCCACGCGCACGGGCATCGCCACGGATGAACCTTGCGGCCCCCGCCTTGCTCCGCCTGCTCGCCTGGCTCTCCCCCGCCTTCCCCACCGGCGGCTATGCGTGGTCGCACGGCGTCGAATGGGCGGTGGACCGCGCGGAAATCCGCGACGGCGCGACGCTGCGCTGCTGGGTCGCGGGCATCCTGCGCCACGGCAGCGGCCGCAACGACGCCATTCTGCTGCGCCACGCCCATCGCGCCGCGAACGATCTCGCGGCGCTCGCGAACATCACCGAACTCGCACTGGCCGCGCAACCCAGCCGGGAACGCCGCGCGGAAACCGTGGGCCAGGGCAACGCGTTTCTCGCCGCCGCGTCGGCGTGGCAGCCAACGGGTCTGCGCGCGCTCGGCGACAAGGTCGGCGACATCCCCTATCCGGTGGCGGTGGGCGTGCTCGCCGGCGCGCAAGGTATCGCCGAGGACGACGCGGCGCTCGGCCTGCTCCAGGCGTTCGCCGCCAATCTGATCTCCGCCGCCGTGCGTCTGGTGCCGCTCGGCCAGTCCACGGGTCTTGCCGTGCTCGCAGCACTTGAAGCGGATATTCTCGCCGTCGCGCGCGAGACCACGCAAAAAACCCTCGACGATCTTGGCGGCGCCTGTTTCCGCTCCGACATCGCCGCCATGCGGCACGAGACCCAGTACACGAGGCTGTTCAGATCATGACAAACGCAAATGGTCCGCTGCGCGTCGGCGTCGGTGGCCCGGTCGGCACCGGCAAGACCGCGTTGATGGACGCGCTGTGCAAGCATTTCCGCGCGCAGTACGACGTCGCCGCCATCACCAACGACATCTACACCAAGGAGGACGCCGAGTTCCTCACTCGCGCCGGCTCCCTCACGCCGGACCGCATCCTCGGCATCGAGACCGGCGGCTGCCCGCACACGGCGATCCGCGAGGATGCCAGCATCAACCTTGCGGGCGTGGCGGAACTGAACCGGCGGTTCCCCAGCCTCGAACTGCTGCTGATCGAAAGCGGCGGCGACAACCTGTCGGCCACGTTCAGCCCGGAACTGGCGGACCTGACGATCTACGTGATCGACGTCAGCGCCGGCGACAAGATCCCGCGCAAGGGCGGGCCGGGCATCACCCGCAGCGACCTGTTGGTGATCAACAAGATCGACCTCGCGCCATTCGTCGGCGCGAGCCTGGAGGTGATGGACCGCGACAGCCGCCGGATGCGTGGCGACCGGCCGTTCGTGTTCGCGAACATCCGCGCGGGACAGGGCGTGGCGGAGATCGCCGCCTTCATTCAGCGGCAGGGCGGGCTTCGGCCGGTTGCCGTGCCGGCGTGAGCTGCGCGCCCGGCACCATCCGCGCCATCACGTCGTCGCGCCGCACGACGAGGTGGAACAGCGCCGCCGCCGCGTGCAGGCCGATCACCACATAGACGGCCACCTGCCCGTTGGTGTGGACGAACCACGCTGCCTTGCGCACCACCTCGGACGGCGGCAGCAGCGGCGGCACGCTGAACAGGCCGAACACGTCCACCGCATCGCCGCGCGCAGTGCGGAAGAAGAAGCCGCTGACGGGCATCGCCAGCAGGATCACGTACAGCAAAACGTGGGTCACGCGCGCGGCCATCGCCTCCAGCCAGGGGACCAGGCCGCTTTCCTCCGGCAGCGCCGAGAGGTGCCGCACGATCAGCCGCAGTGCGGTCAGGGCCAGCAGCGTCAGGCCGATCGATTCGTGAAAGAATAGCAGCCAGTTCTTATAGTCGCTCTGCCCGCGCGGAATGATCCAGGCGATCACCACGACGGCGGCCATCAGCACGGCGGTCGTCCAATGGATCGCGATCATCGCGGCGGGAAAGTGGCTCGGCGCACGGCCGGCGGCGGGCGAGGGGGACATCGTGCGTCCTTTCGTATCGAGTTGCTGCGCCGCACCATAACACAGCGCGGCGGCTGGCATGAATGAGGCAAGCCTTACATCACTGTTATGAAATCATGGCTCAGCGCGCCAGCAGCACGTTGACGGCGCCGACTGTGCCCCCGGTGGTCACATCGGCCTGCCGCACCGCCAGCCCCTTGGACCCGAACCATGTGCCCAGCGTCTCGGCCCGCCGCGTCGCCAGCCCCGTATCGACCGGGTCGATGATGGCGAGGCGCATGGTACTCGGGTGGATCAGGCCGGCAAGCTGCACGATCTGCCGCAGCTTGGCGTCGCCGCCGTGGCGCAGCGTGTCCGCGCCGGGCGGGAACAGTTCCTCGGCGGCGATCACGACGCTGGTGCCGTTCGCCACCACCCTCGCGCCCAGCAGCCGCAGCAGCGCCGGCAGGCGCGGCGTGCCGGGCGCTATCGCCACGTTCTCCGCCGGCGCGGGCACGGCGGCTTGCGGCGGGGCGGGGGCGGTGGGCACGGCCGGCAGCGGCACCGCGTGGTCTTGCGGTGCCGGGCTCACCGGCAATGGCTGCGCTTTCGGCGGCACCGTGCTCGGCATCGGCGCCTCGGCCAGCGGCCCGGGCGTGGGTGAAGCCGTTGCCGCGTTCGCGCGTGCTCCGGCCCGCTCCGCCACGCTGTGCGCGCCGCGCACCGCCACATCCGCCTCGCCGCCACCGGCGACCGCATAGACGAAGCTGGTGTCGTTGCCCTCGATGGTGGCACGGGCGCCGGCGGCGAGTTCGGCGCGGATGCGGTTGCCGTCGCCGTTCGCCGTCACCGAGCGGCAGAAGCCACGCAGAAGGTAGCGCGAGCGGTTGCCACGGATCACCACGTCGCGGCCGGCGCAGTCGATGTCCAATTCGTGTCCGTCGCCGATCAGCGCGATCGGCACGGAAGGCGGCGGCGGCGGCGCCGCGATGCGCAGCAGTTCGGTGCTGCTGCCGCTTACCTGCATCGGCTGCGGCGCGCCGATGGCATAGCGGATGCGGTTGGCGTTGCCTTGCAGGTCCAGCCGCGCGCCGGGGGCGAGTTCGACGGTGATGGTGTTGCCGTCCCCACGCACAACCAGGCCGCGACAGCCGCCGGTGAAGGTGACATCGTTGCGGCTGCCCTCGACCACCGCGTCGTCCCCGGCGCAGGCCACGGTGCTGGTGGTGCCATCGCCCTGCACCGTCGCGGCGGAGGCGGCGGACAGGGTTGCGGCAAGACCGACAAAGCCGAGCAACCCGACGGACACGAGAATGGGCGGACGCGGCATACTTGGCTCCCCGTGGCCCGAGTCTCGGACGGACATGCCACCCGACCTAGAAGACAGTTGCGTGCGTGGTCAATCGGCCACACACGCCAGGGCGCCGCCGCGCAAAAAAAATGGCGGCGCCTGAGGCGCCGCCAAGTTTAGGGAGGAAACGTCCAAGAAGCATGATGGATAACCACCGTGCTGCAATGCAACATGGCGAACGGCTCGGCTGATTGCAAGAGTTAACCGGGCTCTCATGGCTGCGTTGCAAAAACCCATCCGCACTGTGTCAAAATTGCAGCAGTGCCCCATCGGGCGTAAACACGACAGGCCGCGCGGCCATCAAGCCGGCCGCGGTTACGGAAGTCACATAATCACGGATTCGCCGAACGCCAGGGCTTGGGGCGGACCCAACAGTGGCAACCGGCGTGTGACAACAATGGCCGTCTTGCGTAGGCTGGCGCGCGGAGCGAGCACGGCGCCCG
>JAKBCB010000226.1 GCA_021808185.1 Pseudomonadota bacterium | reverse complement strand
TTGATCTGCACGTCGAACAGCGCATCCGGATCGACATGCACCTGCACGCGGTCCCAGATCACCGAGGCGAGTGCCACCTTGTTGGCCCGCCGCACGGCGGCCAGCTTGTCGTGCAGTGCGCTGTCGTCCGAGAGGGCCACGAGCTTTTCCAGCGCGGCCGGGTCGTCCAGCACCCGCGGCCCCACCGCGTCCACCAGCAGCGAGGTCAGGCCGGGATTCGCCTCGAACAGCCAGCGGCGGAAGGTGATGCCGTTGGTCTTGTTGGTGATGCGGTCCGGGAACAGCGTGTTCATGTCGCGGAACACGGTCTCGCGCATCAGGTCGGTGTGCAGCGCCGAGACGCCGTTGATCTTGTGCGAGCCGAGGAACGCCACGTTGCCCATCCGCACGCGCCGCCCGCCATTCTCGTCGATCAGCGAGACCGATTGCAGCAGCTCGGGGTCGCTGTGGCCCGCCGTGCGCAACTGGTCCAGATGCAGCCAGTTGATGAGATACAGAATCTGCATGTGGCGCGGCAGCAGCCGTTCCAGCAGCGGCACCGGCCACGTCTCCAGCGCCTCGGGCAGCAGCGTGTGGTTGGTGTAGGACAGCGTCGCGTTCGTGATCGTCCACGCTTCCGCCCAGGGCAGGTCGTGCACGTCCATGAGCAGGCGCATCAGCTCCGGCACCGCGATGGCGGGGTGCGTGTCGTTGAGCTGGATCGCCGCCTTGTCGGCCAGCGTGCGGATGTCCTTGTGCTGGCGCACATGCCGGCGGATCAGATCCTGCAACGAGGCCGAGACGAAGAAAAACTCCTGCCGCAGCCGCAATTCCTGCCCCGCCGCTGTCTCGTCGCTCGGGTACAGGATCTGCGAGATCGCGTTCGCCCGCGCGCGGGACGACAGCGCGCCCACATGGTCGCCGCGGTTGAAGGCATCGAGCTTCAGCGGGTCGGTCGCGCGCGCCGACCACAGGCGCAGCGTGTTGACGTACTTGCCACGCCAGCCGACCTGCGGCGTGTCGTAGGCCAGCGCATCGACGGTCTCGGCCGGATGCCACACATGTTTGGTGGTTCCGTCGGCACCCGTCACCGCTTCCACAGTGCCGCCGAAGCCGACGCCGTAGGCCACCTCCGGTCGCTCGAACTCCCACGGGTTGCCGACATTGAGCCAGTTCTCGGGGAACTCGTGCTGCCAGCCATCCTTGATGACCTGCCGGAACAGCCCGTGGTTGTAGCGGATGCCATAGCCGTAGGCGGCAACACCCAGCGTGGCCATGCTCTCCATGAAGCACGCTGCCAGGCGACCGAGGCCGCCATTGCCCAGCGCCGCATCCGGCTCGATCTGCCGCAGCCGGTCGAGATCGACGCCGAGTTCGCCCAGCGCCGCGCGCATCTGGTCGGTCAGCCCGAGATTGTTGAGGCTGTCGAGCAGCAGCCGCCCGATCAGGAATTCCAGTGAGAGATAATAAACCCGCTTGCGACTTTTGGCGTAGATCTCCCGCGTCGAGGGAAACCATCGTTCGACAATCCTGTCGCGCACCGCCAGCGCCACCGCCACGAACCAGTCGCGATCGCTGGCGACGATGGGGTCCTTGCCGACGGCGTATGTCAGTTTCGCGATGACCGCGCGGCGGAGGGTGGCGACATCCTCGTCTTGCGATGGCAATGCCAAGCGCGAGACCGCGCCAGCGACGGTTGCCGAGGAAGGCGAGCGGGTTTGGCTCATCGACACATCCTTACGGTCGGCTGCGAAGGCGGCATCTCCAGCCCCCACGCATCCATGAGGGCACAGTTTCGCCACATTGCATAGCGGATGCGCTCGGTCCGTGTCGATTGTGGCGTAACGAAGCGGTCAGCCAGCCGTCGCGCCGATGGCCCGTAAGACGATCCCTTCGGTCAGGATCTGCGGCAGCAGCGCCGGTGCGCCGCCATCGGCGGGATAAAAGACATAGAGGGGCACACCGTCGCGCCCCTGCGCGCGCAGGAAGGTGGTGATCTCCTGGTCCTGCCGCGTCCAGTCGCCCTTCATGTACACCACGCCCCGCGCGGCGAAGGCGCGCCGCACCGTGTCGGGCGAAAGGGCCACGCGCTCGTTGACCAGACACGTCACGCACCACGCCGCCGTCATATCGACGAACACCGCGCGGTGCTCGGCGCGCAGAGCCGCGAGCCGGGCCGGCGAAAACGGTTCCGTGCCGTCGTCGGCATGGGCGGCCACCGGGCCGGCTGGCAAGGCCGCGCCGATGCCGGGCAGCAACGCGAACGCCGCGACGAACGCGATGGCGGCGACAGCACGCGCGATGCGCGGGCCGCGCCCGCGCCGGCCATGCGCCATCCGCTGCGCCAGCCCGAACGCCCAGCCGGCGAGGCCAAGCAGCAGGATGCCGGCCAGGGTCGCAACCACACCGTCCGGCCCGCTCTGCTGGCTTGTCACCCACACCAGCCACACGGCGGCGCCGTACATCGGAAACGCCAGCGCCTGCTTGGCGACATCCATCCAGCGCCCCGGCTTCGGCAGCGCGCGCGCAAAGCCGGGGATCAGCGCCATCGCCGCATAGGGCGCGGCGAGGCCCAGTCCCATGGCGAGAAACACGGCCATCGCCGTGGCCGGCGGGGCCGCGAGCGCGCCAGCGACCGCCGCCCCCATGAACGGCGCGGTGCATGGCGTGGCCACCAGCACCGCCAGCAGGCCGGTGAAAAAGCTGCCGGCATGGCCCTCGCGTGCCGCGAGCGACTGGCCCGCGCCGGTGAAGCGCCCGCCGGAGACCTCGAACACGCCCGACAGATTGAGGCCGACCCCGAACAGTACCCAGGCGGTCAGTGCCACGAACACCGGGGATTGGAACTGGAACCCCCACCCCGCCGCGCCGCCCGCCGTCCGCAGCGCCAGCAACAGGCCGCCGAGGGCGGCGAACGCCGCCAGCACTCCCGCCGTGTAGCTGCCCGCATGCCACGCCGCCGCCCGCTCGCGCGCACCCGCCAACCCCGCGAGGCCGACGGTCTTGACCGCCAGCACCGGAAACACGCACGGCATCAGATTGAGCGCGAGGCCGCCGAGCAGCGCGAGGCCCAGCATCCGCCACACCCCGAGCGGCTCCGCGCCGGCCGGCACCGCGCCGGGGGTGGCCGTCAGTTGCAGCGCCGTCTGCATGCCGGCGTCGTCGCGCACCGTCAGCACGCCCGCGAGCGGGCTACCGGCGTGGAACTCCGGCCCCGGCGTCAGCGCCAGCCGCAGCCCGTCGGCCGCGATGGTGGCGGCTTGCGGTGCCGCTGCCTGCATCGCCCCGGTGGCGTCCGGCGCGAACCAGGCGTCCCGCACGCCCACGCTGCCGGGCACGAACAGCGTGCCGTCCGGCGCGATGGTCGCGGGCCAGGGCGAGGGGCGCGGCATGCGCTGATCGGCGGCGGCGAACAGGGCGGCCTCGGCGCCGGGCGCGCCGCTGCCTTCCGGCAGGTCGAGGCGGAAATCGCCAGACTCGGGGACACAGACTTTTTCGCAGATCAGCCACTCGGCGTGCAGTCGCACCGCCAACGGGCCGCTGGCGCCGGTGATCGTGACGGGGAGCAGCAACTCGCCGCTGTAGCCATAGGTCAGCAGCGGGCCTTCCGGCTGCCGCGCCGGCGCCGGCCACGCGATCGGGCCGGCAGTGGCGCCGGCGGGGAGCGTGAAGGCCAGGTCGGGTGGAATGCCGGCATCGCCCGGGTTGTGCCAATAGGTGTGCCAGCCTGGCGCCATCGCCAGCCGCAGCGCCACGCGCAGCGGCTTGCCGGGGGCCACCGAGTCCGCCTCGGACACCAGCGTGGCGCTCGCGCGGGCGCTGCGCACCGGGGCGCTTTGCATCGCCCCCGCCGGTCCGGCAATCGCCGCCAGAAGCGCCATCGCCGCCAGAATGCGCCGCATACCCTGCTCCCACGCCATCGCCGCATTATCGCACCGCGGCGCACAAGGTGATACTGCGCCGCGATGCTGCCAGATCTGCCCGCCCTCGCCGCCGGCCTGCCGGTGGCCGACATCCTGCCCGCGCTGCTCGCGACGCTTGCCGAGCCGGCGAACGCGGTGCTGGTGGCGCCGCCCGGTGCCGGCAAGACCACGCTGGTGCCGCTGGCGCTGCTCGGCGCCGCGTGGCGGGGCGAGGGTCGCATCCTCATGCTCGAACCCCGCCGCCTCGCCGCCCGTGCCGCCGCGATGCGCATGGCCGTTCTGCTCGGCGAGCCGGTCGGCCAGACGGTCGGGTTTCGCACCCGCCTGGAATCCGCCGTCTCGGCGGCGACGCGCATCGAGGTGGTGACGGAGGGGCTGCTGGTCCGCCGCCTGCAATCCGACCCCGGCCTCGACGGCGTCGCCGTCGTCATCTTCGACGAGGTGCACGAGCGCGCGCTGGATGCCGACCTTGCCATGGCCTTCTGCCTGGACCTGCAACGCGTGCTGCGGCCGGAGCTTCGGTTGCTGGCCATGTCGGCCACCGCCGACGGGGCACGGCTGGGGCCGCTGCTGGATGCCCACATCATCGAGAGCGCCGGCCGCGCCCATCCGGTCGGCATCCGCCACGCCGCGCGCGACATCATGGACGCCCGCGACCTGCCCGAGGCGCTGGCGCGCGCGGTGCGCGCGGCGCTGGCCGAGCACGCGGGCGACATCCTGGCGTTCCTGCCCGGCATGGGCGAAATCCGCCGCGCGCAGGCGGCGCTGGAGGGGTGCGGGGCGCTGGTGCTGCCGCTGCACGGCGATCTGCCGGTGGCCGAGCAGGATCGCGCGCTGCGGCCCGCCGAAGCTCGCAGGATCGTGCTCGCGACCTCCATCGCGGAAACCTCGCTGACGGTGCCCGGCGTGCGCATCGTGGTGGACGGGGGCTGGCGGCGGACGCCGAAGCTCGACCCGGCGACCGGCCTGACCCGGTTGGCCACGCTGCGCATCAGCCGCGCCGCCGCCGACCAGCGCGCCGGCCGCGCCGGGCGGGAGGGGCCGGGGGTGG
The DNA here is from genome assembly GCA_021808185.1 of Pseudomonadota bacterium. Lineage (GTDB taxonomy): Bacteria > Pseudomonadota > Alphaproteobacteria > Acetobacterales > Acetobacteraceae > CAJCJG01. The sequence continues at coordinate 1,424 of JAKBCB010000226.1, read as the reverse complement.
CGATCCGCCTGTGGAGCGAGGCGCTGCATCGCGGCCTGCCGGCATTCGACCGTCCCGAAATTCTTGAGGCCGAGCTGTCCGGCCTGCGGCTGGACTGCGCCGCCTGGGGGGCCGAACCGGCGGATCTGCCGTTTCCCGATGCGCCCCCGGCCGGGCCGCTGGCGGCGGCGGCATCCCTCCTTGCCGATCTCGGCGCGCTCGACGCGGCAGGCCGGATCACCACGCTCGGCAGAAGCATGGCCCGGCTCGGCGCGCATCCGCGCCTGGCCGCCATGATGCTGTCCGCGCAAACGCCGGCGCAGGGTGCGCTTGCCGCCGCCCTCGCCGCCATCCTGGAGGAGCGCGACCCGCTGCGCGCGCCCAATGTTTCCGCCGACATCTCGCTCCGTCTGGCCGCGTTGGAGCGGGGCGCGGGGGAGGCCGACCGGGGTGCCTTGTCGCGCATCCGTCGCGCGGCGGAGCAGTACCGTCGCCGCCTGCGTGTGACCGTCGAGGCGGACGGCGACCCGGCGCCGCTATTGGCGGCCGCCTTCCCCGACCGCATCGCGCAGCGCCGTGGCGAGCCGGGCAGTTTCCGCCTCTCGGGCGGCGGCGGCGCCAAATTGCCGGTGTCCGACCCGCTGGCGCGGGCGAAGCTGCTGGCGGTGGCAAGCCTGGACGGCGGCGGCGGTCGCATCCGCCTCGCGGCCCCCCTCGACCCCTCGGCTCTGCCGCCATCCATCGCCGAGAAAGTGACCGAGGCGGTGGAGACCGGGCTCGATCCCGTCACCGGCTCGGTGCTGGCGCGTCGCCGCAAGCGCTTCGGCGCGCTGGTGCTGGAAGACCGCACGGAGCCCGCCGACCTCGCCGAAACCGCCGCCGCCCTGGCCGCGGCTGCCCCGATCGCGGCGCTGCCCTGGACCGAGGCCGCACGCCAGTTGCAGGCGCGCGTGGCGCTGCTGCGCGCGCTGGAACCGGACGCATGGCCGGACCTGTCGGACGCCGCACTTGCCGCCGACCGGGGATGGCTCGCCGACCATCTGCACGGGTTGTCCCGGCTCGCGGACCTGCAAAAACTCGACCTGTTCGCGGTGCTGCGCGCCCGACTGAGCTGGGAGCAGGCCAGCCGACTGGACCGCGAGGTGCCGACGCATGTGGCGCTGCCCGGCGGCGGGGCGGCGGTGGACTACACGCAGCCGGTGCCGGTGGCCGAAGCACGCGCGCAATACTTCTTCGGTATGGCGGAGACCCCCCGCCTCGCCGGCGGGCGGATCGACCTGCGGCTCGCCCTGCTGTCCCCGGCGGGGCGGCCGGTCGCCATCACCGGCGACCTCGCCGGGTTCTGGCGCGGCGCGTGGGCCGATGTGCGCAAGGACATGCGCGGCCGCTACCCGAAGCACTTCTGGCCGGACGACCCCGCGACCGCGCCCACGCGCAAACCCTGA
>JAKBCB010000225.1 GCA_021808185.1 Pseudomonadota bacterium | reverse complement strand
GAACTCACCGCGCTCGATCAGGCGATCGGCGACGGCGACCACGGCATCAACATGAAGCGCGGGTTCGAGGCGGCGCTGGCCGATCTGGACAAGATCGCGGCGCAACCCCTGCCAAAGGCGCTGCACGCGCTCGGCATGGCGCTGGTGATGAAGGTCGGCGGCGCCTCCGGCCCGCTTTACGGCACGCTGTTCATGCAACTGGGCAAGTCGCTGCCTGAACAACCCGCGCTTGCCGACCTCATCGAGGCCCTGGCCGCGGCCATCGACGCGGTGAAGGCGCGGGGGAAGTCCGATGTCGGCTGCAAGACCATGCTCGATGTGCAGGCTCCGGTGCTGGCGGCGCTGCGCGCGGGGGGGGATCTGCTGCGCGGGCTGCCGGATGTGGCGGACTCGGCGGCGGCGGCGACCGGGCCGGTGCGCGCCATTCGCGGCCGCGCCTCGTTCCTCGGCGAGCGCAGCATCGGCCATGTCGATCCCGGCGCCCGTTCCTCCGCGCTGATGGTGCGCGCGGTCTGCGCGGTGCTCGCGTCATGAGCAACGTCGGCATCGTCATCGTCTCGCATTCGCCGGACGTGGCGAAGGGGGCGGCGGACATGGTGCGGCAGATGGTGGGCGAGGAGGTGCCGCTCGCCTGGTGCGGCGGCAACGAAGGCGGGCTGGGCACGGATGTCGCCGAGATCATCGCCGCCATCGACCGCGCATGGTCGGAGGCCGGGGTCGCCATCCTGGTCGATCTGGGCGGTGCCGAGACCAATTCCGAAATGGCCATCGAACTGCTGGACGAGGCGCGGCGCGGCCGCGTTGTCGTGTGCAACGCCCCCATTGTGGAGGGCGCGGTGATCGCCGCCACCGAAGCCTCCGGCGGCTCGCCGCTGGATGTGGTGCGCGCGACGGCCGAGGAGCTTTCGCCATGAGCGGGTATGCCGGCACCGTGGAGATCACCAACCCGACCGGGCTGCACGCCCGCCCGGCGGTGAAGCTGACCAAGCTTGCCAAGTCCTTCCCGGACGCGGTGGTGCAGGTGGCATTGGACGAGGCTGGCCCATGGATCGACGCGAAAAGCGTGGTCAAGGTGATGGCGATGAAGGCGCCACGCGGCAAACTCTTGCATATCCGTGCCTCTGGCGAGCAGGCGGCGGAAGCCTTCGCGGCGCTGATGGCCCTGGTGCGGCGCGATTTCGACGAGGGCCACGAAGCCCCGGGCGCCGATGCCGCGACGTGAACTGATTGGCCGGCCGGCAGCACCCGGGGTCGCCCTCGGCCCGCTGGTGCGCCTCGGTGGGGCGTTCGTGCCGCGGCGCACGGCGGGGAGTGCCGATCAGGAACGCGCGGCGCTGACGGCGGCGATCGAGGCGGCGGTCGCCGACCTTGCCGAGCTTGCCGAACAGGCGGGCGGGGACGCGGCGGAAATCCTGGAATTCCAGATCGCGATGCTGGAGGACGAGGCGCTGCGCGACCCAGCGCTCTCCGCCATCGCCGCCGGTGCCGCGGCCGATGCGGCGTGGGTGGAATCGCTCGGGTTTCAGGTGGCGGAATACGAGGCGGCGGAGGATGCCTATTTCCAGGCCCGCGCCGCCGATCTGCGCGACCTGAGCGAGCGGGTGCTGCGCCACCTGCTCGGCACGGCGGAGGAACCCGCGTTCCCCCCCGGCGCCATCGTGCTGGCGGACGACATCACGCCGAGCCGCTTCCTCGCCGCCGACTGGCGCGAAGGCGGCGGCATCGCGCTGGCGGCCGGCAGCAAGGCCAGCCACGTCGCCATGCTGGCGCGCGCGCGCGGCGTGCCGATGGTGGTGGGGCTCGGCCCGATCGCGGCGGAGGGCCACGCGCGCGCGGCGCTGGATGGTGCCGCCGGCCGCCTCTGGCTCAGCCCGGACGCGGCCGACGAGGCGCGTCTGGCGGCGCTGGCGGCCGACGCGCGGGAGGCCGGGCGCGCCGCCGCAGACGTGCTGCACCGGCCGGCCGTCACCGCGAGCGGCCAGCGCGTGCTGGTGCAGATCAATGTGGCCGATCCGTCGGAACTGGACGGGCTGGACCCGGCGCTGTGCGACGGCATCGGCCTGACCCGCACCGAACTGTGCTTCCCCGCCAGTGGCGCGTTGCCGGACGAGGAATCCCAGTACGGCCAGTATCGCCGCATCGTCGAATGGGCGGCGGGGCGGCCGGTGACGATCCGCACGCTGGATGCGGGCGGCGACAAGCCGATTGCCGGGCTGACCGTGCCGGGCGAGTCCAACCCGTTCCTCGGCCTGCGCGGGGTGCGCCTGTCGCTGGTGCGGCCGGAGGTCTTTTCCGTCCAGTTGCGCGCGCTCGCGCGTGCCGCCGTGCATGGCGAGTTGAAGGTGATGGTGCCGATGATCACGGTGCCGGAGGAACTGGAAGCCACGCGGGCGTTGCTCGACGCCGCCATGGCGGACCTCGCCGCCCGCGCGCTGCCGGCACGGCGCCCGGCGCTCGGCATGATGGTGGAGGTGCCGGCGGCGGCGCTGGCGATCGAGCGGTTCGACGCGGCGTTTTTTTCCATCGGCAGCAACGACCTGACGCAATACGTCACCGCGTCTGCCCGCGACATCGGCGCGGTGGCGGGGCTGGCGGACGTGACGAACCCGGCGGTGCTGCGGCTGATCGCGGAGGTGGCGGCGCATGGCGCGCGGATCGGGCGCGAGGTCAGCCTGTGCGGCGACGCCGCCGGCGAGGTTTCGCTCGTGCCCGCGTTGCTGGATGCAGGGATCACCAGCCTGTCGATGGCGCCGAACGCGGTCGGGCCGGTGAAGGCGGCGATCGCACGCTACGGTTAGGCCGCAGACTCTACGGGGGGATACGATGAAGAAATTCCTGAACACGACGGACACGCTGCTGGCCGAAAGCCTGGACGGCTTTGCCGCCGCGCACGCCGATCTTGTCATCCTCGGCGAGGAGCGGAAATTCGTTCGCCGCCGGACGCTGAAGCCCGGAAAAGTGGGCCTGATCTCCGGTGGCGGCAGCGGGCACGAGCCGTTGCACGCGGGGTTCGTCGGCATGGGCATGCTGGACGCCGCCTGCCCCGGCCAGGTGTTCACCGCCCCCACGCCGGACCAGATCGCCGAGGCAGCGGCGGCCGTCGATACCGGGGCGGGCGTTCTGTTCATCGTTAAGAACTACGAAGGCGATGTGATGAATTTCGACATGGGCCGGGAAATGTCCGGCGCCACTGTCGCGATGATCGTTACCGACGACGACGTGGCCGTGGAAACCTCGACCTACTCCACCGGACGGCGCGGGGTGGCGGGCACCATGATCGTGGAAAAGATCGTCGGCGCCGCGGCCGAGCAGGGCGCCGATCTGGCCACGCTTCAGGCGCTGGGGACGCGGGTGAACGCGGCAACGAAGTCGATGGGTGTCGCGCTGACAAGTTGCACCGTCCCCGCCATCGGCCGGCCAATGTTCTCCATCGGCGAGGACGAGATCGAAATCGGCGTCGGCATCCATGGCGAGCCGGGCCGGCGGCGGGAGAAACTGCAATCGGCGGACGCGCTGGCGGACGAGATGGTGGGCGCCATCCTGACCGATTTTGCAGCACCGCCCGGCGATGTGCTGCTGCTCGTCAACGGTTTCGGCGCGACGCCCGCGATGGAGCTTTATCTGATGTACCACGCGGCGCGGCGCGTGCTGGAGGGGCACGGCGTGAGGGTGGCGCGCTCGCTGGTGGGCAACTACGTCACCTCGCTGGACATGGCCGGCTGCTCGATCACCGTCACCGCGCTGGACGACGAACTGGCCAGGCTGTGGGATGCGCCGGTGCACACGGCGGGGCTGCGCTGGGGGGTGTGAGCGGGCGCGCCGCCGCCTGCTACCCGCGCAAGATCTCCGCCGCCGCGTCCGCCAGCACCTGACAGCCGAGCACGATATCCGCTTCCTCGGTGTCCTCGGCGATGTGGTGGCTGATGCCACCGATGCTGGGGACGAACAGCATGGCGGAAGGCATCACCTTGGCCAGGATCTGCGCGTCGTGGCCGGCGCCGCTCGGCATGCGCTGGTGCAGGCCAGGGGCGTGGCGTTCGGCGGCGCGCTCCAGCGCGTCCTGGAAGGCTAATGACATTAGCTTTGGCGTCGAACGGAACACGCACTCGATCTCGGCGCGGCAGGGGCCGGCGGCGTTGGCCTCGGCGACCAGCCGGTGGGCCAGGGCTTCCATGCGGGCGAGCACGTCGGGGTCGGCGTCGCGCATTTGCAGCAGCATTTCGGCGCGGCCGGGAATGATGCTCGCGGCACCGGGCACCAGGGCGATGCGGCCGACCGTCCAGACCGAGCGGGGGGCCGCGACTTCCGGCATGTGGCGCTGGATGGCGGCGCAGTAGTTCACCAGCGCCACGCCCGCGTCCTTGCGGATCGCCATGCGGGTGGTGCCGGCGTGGTTCTGGATGCCGTGGAAGACGACGGAAAACGTCCAGATACCGACGATGCTGGTGACGATGCCGAGCTTCTTGCCCGTGCTGTCCAGTTCGTCGCCCTGTTCGATGTGCGCCTCCAGATAGCCGCGATAGCGGCCGGGCTCGACATGGCTGCGGTGGCGGCCGGCGAGACCGGCCTCGGCGAGGGCGGTGCGCATCGGCGTGCCGTTATGCGCGTTGCGGGCGGCGTCGATCTCCGCCTCCTCCACCTCGCGCACGAAGGAGCGGCTACCGAGGAAGGCGCCAAAATGGCCTTCCTCGTCGGCCCAGGCGGCGACGTCGATCTGGCCCGGCAACACCCGCGCGAGTTCGAGCGCGTACATGACGCCCAGCGCGCCATCGAGCCAGCCGGCGTAATTCTGCGTCTCGGTATGGCTGCCGACCAGCAGCTTGGGGCCGGGGCCGGGGGCGCGGCCGATGACGTTGCCGATCCCGTCCAGATCCGGGGTCAGCCCCGCTTCGGTCATGCGCTCCGTCAGCCAGTGCCGGCTGCGCATATCGACGTCCGAGTAGGTCGGACGATGCACCCCGGTCTCGAAGCGGCCGAAATCGCGCAACCGATGCAGGTCGGCGAGCAGGCGGGCGCCATCGATCTGGGGCATGCGGGGCTCCGGTTACAGTCCAGCGAACAGCGAGGTGGAAAGATATCGTTCCGCGAAGCTGGGCGCGATGGCGACGATCAATTTTCCCGCGTGCGCCGGGTTTTTCGCCAGTTCCAGCGCGGCATGAAGCGCGGCCCCGGAGGATATGCCGATGGGCAGCCCCTCCACCGTGGCGCACCGGCGGGCGGCGGCCAGGCCCTCGCGCTCGGAGACGCGCAGAATCCCGTCCATCAGGTCGAGTTGCAGCACCGATGGCTGGAAGCCGGGGCCGATGCCCTGCAAGCCGTGCGGGCCGGGCTCGTCGCCGGAGAGCACGGCGCTCTCCGTGGGCTCGACGACGTAGCATTGCACGGAGGGCTTCTTGCGCTTCAAGCCGCGCGCGATGCCGGTCATTGTGCCGCCGGTGCCGGCGCCGCCGACCACGATATCGACGGCGCCGCCGGTGTCGGTCCAGATTTCCTCGGCGGTTGCCGCCTCGTGCGCCTCGGGGTTGGCCGGGTTGTCGAACTGGCGCGGCATCCAGGCCTCGGGCGTCGCCGCGAGGATCGCCTCGGCACGCGCGATGGCGCCGGCCATGCCCTGCCGCGCGGGGGTGAGCTGCACCTCCGCCCCCATCAGCCGCAACATCTTGCGCCGCTCGATCGACGCACCTTCGGGCATGGTGACGACGAGGCGGTAGCCCTTGGCGGCGGCGACGAAGCCGAGAGCGATGCCGGTGTTGCCGGATGTCGGCTCGACCAGCACGGAGCGGCCGGGATGGATGGTGCCCTCGGCCTCGGCGCGCTCGATCATGGCCAGACCGATGCGGTCCTTGACCGAGCCGAGCGGATTGAAGAATTCCAGCTTCAGCGCGAGGTCGGCGGTCAGCCCGTCCTCGGCGGCGAGGCGGGGGACACGCACCAGCGGCGTGGCGCCGATCACGTCCAGCACGCTATCGTAGATGCGGCCGCGCGCGTGCGGCGCCTCCCGCGCCGGCCGGGCGGGGAGGTGCGAGACTCCGGTGTCGAGTTTGTTCATGCCAGATTTCCTACCACATTTTCCCGTCGTGGATTCACCCCGCCTCGAAACCCTGCTACGATGTGGGCACGCATGTTGATTCGCCGAGACCGGGCCATGGTGGCCGTCACCGTCATGTTGGATGTCGCCTTTCACGGCGGCCGATCCGCGACCGTCAGCGCCGCCGACATTGCCGAGCGGCTGGGGCTGGCGCGGCGGGGGATGGAGCCGCTGCTGCAGGCGCTCTCACGCGCCGGATTGCTGGAGAGCGTGCGCGGGCCGCGCGGCGGCTACCGGCTGGGCCGGCCGCGACGCGACATCAAGCTGTCCGACATCGTGGCGGTGGTGCTGGCCGAGGACAC
>JAKBCB010000224.1 GCA_021808185.1 Pseudomonadota bacterium | reverse complement strand
CCGGCTGCTCCAACTCGCGCGCGAGGGTCAGCCACCGCAAGCGACCGGCACGTGGCGCCGGACCGATGCGACGCACCAGATCGAGCGGCACGGCAGCAGCCACCGCCAGCAGCCGGGTCATTTCCGCCGATTGCACCCCGAGTGCGCCGTGCAATGTGGCGCGGTCGAAGCCGCGGCGTTGCAGGTCGGCCGCGAACAGCGCCCGCTCGATGAAGGACAGGTTGCGCCGCTCGCTGTTCTCCTTGCCTTGCGCAATCACCAGTTCCGCGTCCGACAAGGTGCGCACGATGGCCCGCACCGGCCGGCCGAGTTCGGCGGCGGCGTCGCGGCGGCGGTGGCCATAGGCGATCTGGTAGCGGCCCGGCGCGCCCGGATGCGGCCGGACCAGAATGGGAACCTGCTGGCCGCTTTCGCCCATGCTCTCCACCAAGCGGCGGAAATCGGCATCCTCGGCGCGGGCCAGCCGGTCGGAGACGAAGGATGGGTCCACCAGCTCCGTCGGCAGGTCGAGCACCGTCGTACCCGCCTCGATGCGCTCCCGCAGGGCGGCGGCGTCGCGCGCGTCACCGGCGATGCGGTCCATCTCCAGCCCCATCGCGCGCACGGCGCCGGAAGCGACACGCACCTGCGGCGGGTCGGCCGGGGCGGGATCGGTCGGGGTCAGCAACGCCTGCACCACGTCGCGCCGCTTCATGTCGTTCGCCCCCATGCGGTTCGGATCAGGTGTTCCAGTTCGCGATTGACGCCGTTCGCCGCTTCGAGCGCCCGCGCATAGGTGCCGCGCCCGAGCGCTTGGCGGCCGACCTCGTACAGCGTCTGCTTGGTCAGGCCCGCGTCGGAAATGGCGGTGCTTTTCAGCATCGCGTTGGTCAGCACGCGCGGGCCGAACAAGGTGCGCAGAAAGGCGACGACCTGCGCCTGAGGCCCATCCTGCGGTTCGAACCTGGTCACCAGGTAGCGCAGGAAATCGAGATGCAACCGCCCGCCCGCCCGCCGCACGACGCCGAGCAGGTCCGCCGTCATCAACAGGAACTGGGACATCGAGGCGACATCGAGCATCTGCGGATGCACCGTCACCAGCACCCCCGTGGCGGCACACAGGGCCGAGAGGGTGAGGAAGCCGAGTTGTGGCGGGCAGTCGATGACGACCACATCGTAGCGGCCGGCCACATCCGTCAGCGCGGTGGCGATGCGGGCGAAGAACAACGGCTCGTCGGCCGGCCGTGGCAGACCGAGCGCGCGGGGGGTTTCATGCTCGAATTCCTGCAATTCGAGATTGCCGGGCACGAGGTCGAGGCCGGCGAAATAGGTCGGGCGAATGATCTCGCCAAGCGGGCGCGGCGCTTCGTAGCGCACGGCGCCATACAGGGTTTCCCCCGCGCCGAGATCGGTTTCCGGCTGGTAGCCGAACAGCGCGGACAGGCTGGCCTGCGGGTCGAGGTCGATGGCCAGCGTGCGGAAGCCGCGCAACGCCAGATACTGGGCCAGGTGCGCCGCCGTGGTGGTCTTGCCGGAGCCGCCCTTGAAGTTGGTGACGGCGATGACCTGAAGATGCTCGCGGCCCTGCCGGCATGGCACATAGGGACGGCTGCCGTCGCGGCTGAGGGCACGCCGCAGGGTGTGGATCTGCTCCAGGGTATAGACCCGGCGCCCGCCGGGTGTTTTCGGTGCATCGGGCACCTCGCCGGCCAGCGCGCGCTGGCGCAGATAGGCGTCGCTGATGCCGATCCACGCGGCGGCTTCGCTGCCGGAAAATGATCGCAACGCCTTTTGCGCCGCTGGCGGGAACAGGCGCTGGCGCAGCGCATGGAGCTGACCGCTCAGCAAGCGCGCGTCATGCTCGATCAGCTCGGCGGCGTCGTGGCTTTCCACGACAGGAGGTGGCGCATCATTGGCCATCTACGGAAAAATCCCATGGCTACGACCTTTTCCGTAGGGCACACGCGCCGCGTCGGGCAAGGATCGCGTGGCCGCCGCCGTTGACAGGTGTCAATATCGGAGTCAAAACGAATTGGGGAGCCATCAGCCCGCTGTTCCTTCACGGCGCCGGTCTGGCGGCCGCAGGGCCGCGAGATGGCAGGCGGCGCCGAGCAGGGCCAGGGTGGCAAAGGGCACGTACTCGGCGGCATGCAGCGTACTGTCGAACAAGGGGGCGCGCAGAAAGTCGAAGGCGAACGCCGCCGCGATGGCGTTCATTCCCAGCGTGCGCAGCAGCCACCAGCCCGTCGTGCCGAGCCCCTGGCGCAATCGCGGAATGGAAAACAACACCAGGACATAAACAAGAACGAGCGGCGGGCCGAAGATGACGAACAGGCCACGCGCGGGCGGGGCCCCGATCCAGCACAGCCAGGCAACCAGCCCCGCGTGGACGGTCTGCGCGGCGGCGAAGGCAAGACCGAAATCGCGCCCGTGTCGTTGCAGCGACCGCAGGCCCATGCCCGACAGCAACGCGAGGCCTGCTCCGGCGTATGCCGGCCAGAACAGCAGGAACGAGAGGCGCGCCGTCAGCTTCAGGGCGAGCACGGTGCCGTGCTCGTCCGCGCCGGACAGCACCAGGACACATCCCGCCGCGACCGCCGTGCCCGCGAAAGCGGCCGCGACCCAGGTGGTGGTCGCGGAGTTGGATCGCATAAAGTAATTTAACACAAAAGGCACAGGAGATGGGCGTGATGGACGATCATGTGATCGCGCCGGATCCGGCGTTGTTTCCCAACTCCGCCATGCGGCGGGATGGGGAGGCGCTGGCGACGGAGCTGCTGGCCGGCCTGCCGGAGCGTCTCGCCGGCCTTCCGGTCGCGCCGACGCTCGACCTCGCCGGCGCGCGGGCGGCGCTGGAGGGGTTCGATTTCACCGCCCCGCGGCCGCTGGAGGCGCTGCTGCCGTGGGTGATCGGGCTGCTGGAGCAGGGCGTCACCCAGATCACCCATCCGCGCTATTTCGGCCTGTTCAATCCGGCCCCGACGCTGCCCGCGCAACTGGCGGACCGGATCGCCGCCGCCTTCAATCCGCAGCTCGCCAGCGCCACCACCTCACCCGCGGCGGTGGCGATCGAAGCGCATACGATCCGTGCCGTGGCCGCGCGCGCCGGCATGCCGACGGGGAGCGGCGGGCATTTCACCACGGGCGGTGCCGAAGCCAATTTCACCGCGCTGATCTGCGCCCTGACGGCGGCGCACGCGGATTTCGGCCGCATCGGCGCGCGCGCCTTCGCGGGACAGCCGATGCTTTACGCCTCCGCCGATTCCCACCTCGCCTGGCTGAAGATCGCGCATCAGGCCGGCATTGGGCGGGACGCGGTGCGGCTGCTGCCGACCGATGGCGCGGGGCGGATGCGAACGGATGCGCTGGCGGAGGCGATCGCCGCCGACCGGAACGCGGGCGCGGTGCCGGTGATGGTGGCGGCGACGGCCGGCACCACGGCGGCCGGCATGATCGACCCCTTGCCCGCCTGCGTGGCCATCGCGCGACAGGCCGGGCTGTGGTGCCATGTCGATGCCGCGTGGGGCGGGGCCGCCATCGCCTCGGACCGGCTGCGCCCGCTGCTCGCGGGGATCGCGGAGGCGGACTCGGTCACCATCGACGCGCACAAATGGTTCGCCACGACGATGGGCTGCGGCATGTTCCTCACCCGCCATCCGGCGCTGCTGTCCGAGGCGTTCCGGGTCTCGACCGGCTACATGCCCTCGAACGCCGCGGGCATCGATCCGTACGTGACGAGCGTGCAATGGTCGCGGCGGTTCCTGGGGTTGCGCCTGTTCCTCTCGCTCGCCGCCGCCGGCTGGGCGGGGTACGCGGCGCATGTCGAGCGTGCCGTGGCCCTCGCCGCGCTGCTGCGCCGGCAGGTCGAGGCGCGCGGCTGGCAGGTGGCCAACGACAGTCCGCTCGCGGTGCTGTGCCTGCGCCCTCCGGCGGGTGCTGCCGAGCCTGCCGCCATCGTCCGCTCGGTCCTGGCGTCCGGCGCCGCCTGGATCTCGGTCGCGACATTCGGGGGCGGGCAGGTGATCCGTGCCTGCGTCACGCACGGCGCGACCAGCGAAGCCGATGTGGCCCAACTCGTCGCGGCACTGGAGGCGGCGCGGTAAGGCTCAGCCCGGCGGCACGCAGACGCCGAAATAGCGCGCGAGGAACGAGGCGGAGGCGCGGATATGCGCCTCCGCCGGCATGTGCAGGCCGTGGAACAGCACGAGCACGGTGGCGGCGACCAGGGCGGTGCGGCGCAGGTCGAAGCCGGGCGGCGGCGGGCCGGCGAGGCGGAGCAGCACCGCCGCGCCGGCGAGGCCTACGAGGCTGCCCACCACCACCTCGGGCAGCGAGTGCGCGCCCAGCAGCAGGCGTGACAGCCCGATCAGCGTGACGATCGCAAGCGAGATCAGCACCGCCGCGGTGCGGCGCCGGCTCAGCAGCCCGGTCAGACCGCCGCTGATCACCGCCGCCGCCGCCGCATGGCCGCTGGGGGTGTGCAGGGACGGCAGGCCGAACGTCTCCGAGCAGGCATGGAAGACCAGCTTCAGCGCGAGCGTGATGGCCAGCGTGGCGGTCACGCCGAGCAGCCAGACGGCGGCGCCCCGGCGCCAGCGCTGCACCAGCAGGCTCACGGTCACGGCGATTGTCAGCGGCAGGATCACAGCCTGGTCGGCGAAGTCGGTCAGGAAATGCACGCCGTACGGTCTCCAGCGATCGGGGGGCATCGGCATGCCCCTGATGTCAGGTCATGCCCGGAAGGATGGCTCTACCACAACACGTTCGTAGGGCGATAATGTGCTATGACTAAATCATTGACATTTCGCAGCCATATCCTCAGTCTGAAACCCGTTGGCGAGCGCGGGCACCGCCTGCTCTGGCGACTCTTGCAAAGCGGGACATCGAGGGGACCAGCGTGGACAAGGCAAAGCGGGAGGCCCGCCAGGAAACCATTGCCATCCACGGCGGGTATGTGGACGACCCGACGACGCATGCCGTCGCCGTGCCGATTTACCAGACCGTGGCTTACGCCTTCGACAGCGCCGAACATGGCGCGGCGCTGTTCAACCTGGAAGCCGAGGGCTATCGCTACAGCCGCATCAGCAACCCGACAAACGTGGTGCTGGAAAAGCGCGTCGCGCAGCTCGAGGGCGGCATCGAGGCGATGGTCGTCGGCTCCGGCCAGGCGGCGATGCACTACGCCATCGCCAACCTCGTCGAGCCCGGGCGCAACATCGTCTCCGTCCCGCAGCTCTATGGCACCACGCACACGCTGTTCGCGCACTATCTGCGTCGCCAGGGCATCGAGGTGCGCTTCGCCGCGAGCGATCGGGCGGATGCGATCGCGGCCCTGCTCGATGAAAACAGCCGCGGGGTCTATTGCGAGAGTGTCGGCAACCCGGCCGGCAACATGTGCGACATCGCGGCGCTGGCGGATGTGGCGCACGCGCACGGCGTGCCGCTGATCGTCGATAACACCGTCGCCACGCCGATCCTGCTGCGGCCGATCGAGCACGGCGCGGACATCGTGGTGCATTCGCTGACCAAGTTCATGGGCGGGCACGGCACGACGATGGGCGGCGCCGTCGTCGATTCCGGCCGCTTCGACTGGCGGCGCCACGCCGATCGCTTCCCGATGTTCTGCGAGCCCGACGAATCCTATCACGGCCTTGTCTATACCGAGCATTTCGGTGCCGCCGCCTATATCGCCCGCTGCCGCAGCGTGTTCCTGCGCACGACCGGCGCCGTGCTGTCGCCGCTGTCCGCCTTCCTGCTGCTGCAAGGGATCGAGACGGTGGCCCTGCGCGTCGAGCGGCATGTCGAGAACGCGAGGAAGGTGGCCGAGTTCCTGCGCGACGATCCGCGCGTGGACTGGGTGAACTATGTCGGCTTTCCGGATAGCCCGTACCATGCGCTGGCACAGAAATACCTCGGCGGGCGCGCGTGCTCGCTGCTCACGTTCGGCGCGCGCGGCGGCTACGACGGGGCCGTGCGCTTCTACGACGCGCTGAAGCTGGTCAAGCGGCTGGTCAATCTGGGCGATGCGAAGTCGCTCGCCTGCCATCCGGCATCGACCACGCACCGGCAGATGACGCGCGCCGAGCAGGCAAAGGCCGGCGTGCGGCCGGAGATGATCCGGCTGTCCATCGGCATCGAACATGCCGACGACATCATCGCCGATCTCGATCAGGCGCTGGACGCGGTCGGCGTGCTCGCCGACGCGGCGGCGGATTGAGGAGAACGGGAATGGCCCACCTGCTTCCCCCCAGGCCGACAAGCGGCGCAACGCTGCCGCCGCTTGTCATCGGCCTTGTCAACAGCATGCCGGGCGAGGCGCGGCGTGCCACGGAGCAGCAGTTCCGCGCCATCCTGACGGCGGCGGTGCGCGATGTGCCGGTGGAATTGCGGTTCTTCTCGCTTGAACCACCGCCGCCCGACGAGGCCGCGTCGTCGGCGACGGCG
>JAKBCB010000223.1 GCA_021808185.1 Pseudomonadota bacterium | reverse complement strand
ATGGGTTCGATGAATTTCGGCCTGTTCCCGATGCTGAATCGTTTCAAGGAATTCAAGCACGACTGGGAGCGGCCGGCGCTGGAGGCCTCGCGCGATCTGGTGTTCCGCAACAGCTTCAAGGACATCGAATACGTGCTGGCGACGTGCAGCGAAACCGGCACCCGCTTCGAGTTCGAGTGTTACGACACCTCGCATCTCTACAATCTGGCGCACTTCCTGGAACGCGGTTTGGTGAAGCCGCCGCTGTTCGTGCAGACGGTGTTCGGCATCCTCGGCGGCATCGGCCCGCACCCGGAGGACGTCATGCACATGAAGCGCACGGCGGATCGGCTGTTCGGTAACCAGTACAGGTGGTCGGTGCTCGGCGCCGGACGCAACCAGTTGCCGATCGCGGCCATGGCGGCGGCCATGGGCGGCAACGTGCGCGTCGGGCTGGAGGACAGCCTGTGGATCGGCGCCGGCAAGTTGGCCGAAAGCAACGCGGCCCAGGTGCGCAAGGCCCGGCAGATCATCGAGGGGCTGGGGCTGGAAATCGCCTCGCCGGACGAGGCGCGCGAGATCCTCGCGCTCAAGGGCGGCGACAAGGTCGCCTTCTGAGGCGGCGGCGCGGCGGTGACCGCCGCGCCTACTCCTCCGCGTAGGGGTTCTTCGTGCCGCGAAATTGCAGGCGGATCGGCGTGCCCGGCAGGTGGAACGTCTCGCGCATGCTGTTGACCAGATAGCGCTGATAGTCCTCCGGCGTCTGCTCGGCGCGGGTGCCGAACACTATGAACGTCGGCGGGCGCGCTTTCGCCTGGGTGATGTAGCGCAGCTTCAGCCGGCGGCCTTGCACCAGCGGCGGCTGGTGGCGTTCCAGCGCGCCCTCGAACCAGCGGTTCAGTTCGCCGGTCGCCACGCGGCTATTCCACACCTCATGCGCCGCGCGCACCGCCGGCAGCAGCTTGTCCACCCCCTGCCCGGTCAGGCCCGAGAGCGTGACCACCGGGATGCCCTTCATCTGCGTCAGGCTGGTCTCCAGCCGGTCGGCGATGGCGCGGCCGGTCACCGAGCGGTCGGCCACCGCGTCCCACTTGGTGAGGGCCAGCACACAGGCGCGGCCCTCGCGCTCGATCAGCCGGCCGATTTGCAGATCCTGCTCGTGGATGCCCTCGGCGGCGTCCACCGCGAGCACGACCACCTCGGCCATTTTCAGCGCCTCGATGGCGGCGCTGACGGACATCTTCTCCAGCGGCTGCTCGATGCGGGCGCGCTTGCGCAGGCCGGCGGTATCGACCAGTTCGATGGCCCGGCCGTCGGCGTCGTGCAGGCGCACCGCGACCGCGTCACGCGTCAGGCCGGGCTCCGGCCCGGTGATCATCCGTTCCTCGCCCAGCAGGCGGTTGAGCAGCGTGGATTTGCCGGCGTTCGGCCGGCCGACAATGGCCAGCTTCAGCGGCCGTTCCTCGTCGGACGCGGCCTCGGACGGCGCCGGCACGCGGTCGGCGATCTCGGCCATCAACTGCGCGAGGCCCTCGCCGTGTTCGGCAGAGACCGCGAGCGGGTCGCCGAGGCCGAGCGAATAGGCTTCCAGTGCCGCGGCCGCGCCGGTGCGGCCTTCCGCCTTGTTGGCGATCAGCAGCACCGGCCGCCCTTGCCGGCGCAGCCACGCGGCGAAATGTGCGTCCGCCGGGGTCACGCCCGCGCGCGCGTCGATGACGAACAGCACGAGGTCGGCATGCGCCACCGCCGCCTCGGAGGAGGCGCGCATCCGCCCCGGCAACGTGTCCGGCGCGGCTTCCTCCAGCCCCGCCGTGTCGATCAGCCGCACCAGGCGGCCGCGCAGCATCGCCTCGGCGTCCTTGCGGTCGCGCGTCACACCCGGCGTGTCGGACACCAGCGCGCTACGCCGCCCCGCCAGTTTGTTGAAAAGCGTGGATTTCCCCACATTCGGGCGGCCGGCGATGACGACGATGGGGAGCATGCGCGTCCCCCTATCTCAGCGCGAGCAAGCTGCCGTCATCCGTCACCACGAACACCGTGCCGTCGGCCACCACCGGCGGCACCGACGCGGCGCCGGAGAGCGGCTGGCGGCCGAGAATGGCGCCGGTGTAGGGGCTCACCGCCAGCGCCTCGCTGGTGGAACCGGCGACGATCAGCCGGTCGCCGGCCAGCGCCGGGCCGATCCAGCGGATCGGGTCGGCCTGCTTGGCCTCGTCCTGCCATTGCGGCAATTGCGTCACCCAGGCGATGGCGCCGTCCTGGCGGTTCACCGCGATCATGATCTGGTCCGTCGTCAACAGGAACAGCCAGTCCCCCGCCACCCAAGGCGTCTGGTCGGACGTGACATCACGCTCCCACAGCCGCCGGCCGGAGCGCAGGTCGAGCGAGACCAGCAGGCCACCGAGGCTATTGGCATAGACGCGCCCCTCCGTGACCACCGGCATGCCGTGGATCGAGGAAATATCGGCGAGCGAGGCGGTGCCACGCGCGGCGGCCAGGCTATCGGTCCAACTGACAGCGCCGGTGCCGGTGCGCAGGCAGATCAGATCCCCCCCCCCGAAGCCACCCACCAGCAATCCGTCCGCATAGGCTGGCGACGGCAACCCGAGCACCGAGGTATCGACGCTCGGCGCCTGATACGCCCAGACCTTGCCGCCGTCCGCCGCCGAGAGGGCGATCATCTGGTCGTCGAGGGTGGGAACATACAACCGCCCATCCGCGACGGTGGGGGCCGCGCGGGCGCCGGTCGGCAGGCTGACGCGCCAGCGCTGCTTGCCGGCCGCCGGGTCGATCGCGACCACATGCGCCAGCCCGGTCGCGGCGTACAGCGTGCCGGCGTCGAAGGCGATACCGCCGCCGACATTGGTGCTGTCTTCGTCCGGCCCGGCGGTCTCGAAGCTCCAGAGATGGCTGCCGGTCTTGACATCGAACGCGCTGACCACCGCGTTGCTGTCCATGGTGAAGACGTGGCCGCCGACGATGACCGGCCGGGCGGTGATCTTGCGCCGATAGCCGCCGCCCTGGCCGATCGTGGCGCGCCATGCCTCGGCCAGCGTGTCGCGCACGGCCACGTGCCCGCCGAGATGCGAGGGGGTGCCGCCGGCCTGCGGCGAATCCGGCAAGGCCGCCGGCGGCGGCAGCGCGATGGTGCGGCCGGCGGGGTTGTCCACCTCCAGCCCGCGCTTCACCTTCGTGATCCCAACGCGCTTTCCCGGCAGCGGGGTCTTTTTGTCGCCGAACATGTCGTCGAACCAAGTGCACCCGGTCGCCGCCAGCGGCAGCAGCAAGGCGGCGCGGCGTGACAGCCGGTGGCGATTTGCGGTGCTCACCCTCAGCCTCCAAGCCGGCCGAGCAGGCCCTCGGCGCGGCGCCGCACGCCCTCGGGGGCGGTGATATCCTGGGCGAGCGACTTCAGCGTTTCCTTCGCGGCGTCCTGGCGGCCGCGCCGCAGGTCGAGCATCGCCATCGCCTCGGAGGCCAGCGCGTGCCAGGCATTGCCCGCGGCGGTCAGCGGTTCCAGGCGCGCCTGCACCGTGGCGGGATCGGCGGCATCGATCTCGTGCATCGCCCATTGCAGGTTGGCGAGGTCGCGCAGCAGCGGATCGGCCGAGCCGTCGGCCGCCACGGCGTCCCACAACGAAGCAGCGCCCGGCAGATCGCCGGACTCGGCCTTCAGCGCGGCTGCGCGAAGGCGGGCAAGGGTGCGATAGCCGGGGCCTGCCTTGGCCGCGACAGCCTCGAATTCCGGCACCGCATCCAGCTTTCCGGCGGCCTTCTGGCCGTCGGCCACCTTCATGGCCGCGAGGTAGCTGGTGGCGATCTCGGCGGTCTGCCGGCCCTCGTACCATTGCCAGGCCCGCCAGCCGGCGACGGCCACCACCACCAGCACGGCCGCCGCCACCAAGGCGGGACCATACTGCCTGAGCAGCACGCGGGCACGGTCGGCGCGGAGGTCCTCATCGACCTCGTCGAAAATATCAACCACTGACGTCCTCTTGGTCGGCGCTTCGGCACCCGAGCGGGGTGAGCGGTGGCGCTAGGCGGCCGGACCATAGCGGCGGCGCCGCGCCGGGGCAAATTCCCACCGATCCGCGCGCCATGGCGCAGCCCAGCCTTGCGCGCGTGGCTGCAAACGACAATTGGTCGCAGCCGCGCGCGTCGCCATAGTGACCAGCGGTGACGGCGGACGGACCGGAGGCGGAGCATGCAGAAACAGGTGGTGGCGAATGCGCCGATCGTGGCGGCGGAGGGGGCCGCCTTCAGCATTCTGGTGGCGCTGTCCGTTTCGCACATGCTGAACGATACGATGCAGTCGCTGATGCCGGCACTGTATCCGATGCTGAAGACCGAACTCGGCCTGAATTTCGGCGAGGTTGGGCTGATTACCCTGGCCTTCCAGCTCACCGCTTCGCTGCTGCAGCCGATGGTGGGGCTGGTGACGGACCGCAAGCCGATGCCATACTCGCTGGCGGCCGGCATGGGGTTCACGCTGGTCGGCCTGCTGTTGCTGTCGCGCGCGGACAGTTTCGTGGGCGTTCTGGTCGCGGCGGCGACCATCGGCCTCGGCTCCTCGATCTTCCACCCGGAGGCCTCGCGCATGGCGCGCTATGCCTCCGGTGGGCAGCACGGGCTGGCGCAGTCGCTGTTCCAGGTGGGCGGTAATGCCGGCTCGGCGCTGGGCCCGCTGCTCGCGGCTTTCATTGTCATGCCGAGCGGCCAGCACAGTGTGGCTTGGTTCTCGCTGGTGGCGTTGCTGGCGATGACCATCCTTGGCAGCGTCGGGCGGTGGTATGTCCGCCGGCAGGCGTCGCGGGGTGCCAAGGCGCGGCGGGTGGCGGTGCCGCAGCACACTCTGTCGCGCGGGCGGGTCATGATGTCGCTGGGCATTCTGATCGCGCTGATGTTCTCGAAATTCTTCTACATGACGAGCATCGGGACGTATTTCACCTTCTACCTGATCCACCAGTTCGGCGTGTCGGTGGAGACGGCGCAGATCGACCTGTTCATCTTCCTCGCCGCGACAGCGGTGGCACGTTCTTCGGCGGGCCGATCGGCGACCGGATCGGGCGGAAATACGTGATCTGGGGTTCCATTGTCGGCGTGCTGCCGTTCACCCTGGTGCTGCCCTATGTCGGACTGACGTGGACCGTGGTGCTGGCGGTGCCAATCGGCCTCATTCTGTCCTCGGCGTTCTCAGCCATCGTGGTGTACGCGCAGGAACTGATGCCCGGAAAGGTCGGCACCATCTCCGGCCTGTTCTTCGGCTTCGCCTTCGGCATGGGCGGCCTCGGGGCCGCGCTGCTCGGCGAGCTGGCGGACATGACCAGCATCCAGACGGTATATCAGGTGTGCGCGTTCCTGCCGGCGATCGGCCTGCTGACTGCGTTCCTCCCCAACATCGAACGCCCGCGCTCGGCCTGAGCCCCGGGTTCCAAGGGCGCTGCCCTTGGCGGGGTCGAGGGGTGGAGCCCCTCGCCTTGCCTCACAGCAACTCGTGGATCTCGTCGATGTTCGTCGCATCCACTGGGCTGTCGAACACCACCTCTCCGCGCGCCATCGCCACGATGCGGTCGCAGCACTGAAAGACGTGGTGGATATTGTGGCTGATGAAGATGCCCGTCACCCCCTGCGGCTTCAGCCCACGGATGAACCCCAGCACCTTGTTGGTCTCCTTGACCGACAAATGGTTGGTCGGCTCGTCCAGGACCAGCACCTTCGACTTGAAATGCATGGCGCGTGCGATCGCCACGCCCTGACGCTGGCCGCCGGATAGTTCGCCCACGAGCGCATCGGGAGAGCGCAAATGCAGATCGACGTCGGCGATGGCCTGCACGCTTTCCCGCCGCATGCGCGACTGGTCGAGGAACCCGATCCCCCCGACACCGAAGCGGATCGGCTCGCGACCCAGGAACAGGTTGCGCGCGATCGACATCGTCGGGACCATCGAGTTATATTGATAGATGGTCTCGATGCCCAGCCGCATCGCCTGCTTCGGTCCGCGCATGCGCACCGGCCGCCCGTCGATCACCACCTCCCCGGAATCCGGCGGATGCACGCCGGAGAGGATCTTGATGAGCGTCGATTTGCCAGCGCCATTGTCGCCGACGAGGCCGACGACCTCTCCGGCCGCGATGCTCAGGCTGACATTCTTCAGCGCGTGGACACCTGAATACCATTTGTGCAAGCCGCGGCATTCGATGATCGGTGTGCTCATACCCGTGCCTCCACCCGAATCCGTCGCGCGGTACGGCGCAGCCAGGAATTGCTGATCACGGCAAGAATGGTCAGCGAACCGATGGCAAACTTGAACCAGTTGCCGTCCACCTGGCTGAGCACGAGGCCGTTGTCGATCACCCGGATCAGCAGCGCGCCGATGATGGCGCCCAGCACGGTTCCGACACCGCCGGTCAGGGCGGTACCCCCGATCACTGCCGCCGCCACCGCCTGCAATTCCAGCCCCTCGCCGATCGAAGGCAACGGG
>JAKBCB010000222.1 GCA_021808185.1 Pseudomonadota bacterium | reverse complement strand
GTAGGCTGGGGCGCGGAGCGATCACGGCGCCCGCAACCCGACCGCCGCCCCGTCGGCTGGAGCTGACCCCATGACCGAGACCGTTCAGATCCTGTTTGGGCGCGGCCATCTGGCCGTGCCGCTGCCGCCAGGGGCGCAGGCCACCGTGGTGCGCAAGCGCAAGTTGCCGAAACTGCCGGACCAGCCGGCCGCCATCCGCGCGGCCCTCGCCAACCCGGTCGGTGCGCCGCCGCTGGCCGACCTCGCGCGCGGCAAGCGCAGCGCCTGCATCCTGATCTGCGACATCACCCGCCCGGTGCCGAACCATCTGTTCCTGCGCCCGATGATCGAGACGCTGATCGCCGCCGGCATCCCGGCCGAGGGCATTTGCGTGCTCGTCGCCACCGGGCTGCACCGGCCGAACGAAGGCGCGGAGCTGGAGGAACTCGTGGGCGACCCGTGGGTGTCGCGCACTGTGCGGGTGGAAAACCATTTCGCCCGCAACGACGACGACCATGTGGATCTCGGCGTCACCCAAAAGCGCCGCGTGCCGGTGAAGCTGGACCGTCGCCTTGTCGAGGCGGACCTGCGGATCGCAACCGGCCTCGTGGAGCCGCATTTCATGGCCGGCTGGTCCGGCGGGCGCAAGGTGGTGGCGCCCGGTGTCGCGCACCACACCACGATCCGCACCTTCCACTCCGCCCGCTTCATGGAGGACCCGCTCGCCGTCCAATGCAACCTCGTCGGCAACCCGCTGCACGAGGAGCAACTGGACATCGTGCGCATGCTGGGCGACGTCTTCGCCCTCAACACGGTGATCGACGAGGACCGCGATCTGGCCTTCGTGAACTTCGGCGAGATCATCGAGAGCCATTTGCAGGCGGTCGGCTTCATCGAGGGCGCGACGGCGGTTCCGGTCGGGCGCCGCTTCTCCACCGTGGTCACCTCGTCGGCCGGCTATCCGCTCGACAAGACGTACTACCAGACGGTCAAGGGCATGGTGACGCCGCTCGACATCCTCGCCCCGGGCGGCACGCTGATCATCGCCTCGCAATGTTCCGAAGGGTTCGGCTCGCCGGAGTTTCGCGAGGCGCAGGCGCGCCTTGTCGAACTGGGACCGGAGCGGTTCCTGGCCACGCTCACCGCGAAATCGCTCGCCGAGGTGGACGAGTGGCAGACCGAAATGCAGCTCAAGCCGATGCGGGTGGGCCGCATCCAGCTTTTCACCACCGGCCTCGATGCCGAGGAACGGCGCATCACCGGGGTTGAGATCATCCCCTCGGTCGCGGCGGCGGTGGCCGAGAGCATCGCCCGCAGCGGCGATCCGGCGGTGGCGGTGATCCCGGAGGGGCCGTACGTGGTGCCGCTCCAGGGGTAGTCACGCCGGCAGCAGCGGCGACAGACGGCGCGCCACGCCCAGCGCCGTGGCCACAAGCGGGGCAAGCGCGTCGGCGTCCCCATGCAAAAAGCCGAAATCCGGGATGTCCGGGAGGTGCACCTCGCGCGCCAGCGCCAGTCCAGGCAGGCGCGCGCCCAGGATCGTCGCCTCATGGCCACCGAGGCTGATCGGCGTCAGCGCCCCATCGAACGGCCGGCGCCACGCCAGCAGCAGCTTGAACGTGACAAAATCCTGCGAGAGCAGATGCACCGACAGCGCCTCCGCTTGTCCGGGAGCGCGGAACTCCAGGCAGCACGCGGGGCCGGCGCCGGGCGGCGCCGCGCTGACGGCCACGCACCGCAGGCCCGCCCGCAATGCCTCGGCCAGCGTGCTCGCCCTTGGGTCTTCGGTCGGCGGGTCCGGCGGCGGGAATGCCGGCAGGTGGGGCCGGCCCGGCATGGCGGCGAGCAGGGCGGCGGCATAGGGCGGCAGATGCGGCGGGCGCTTGCGGATGAACAGATGGCCGCGCGCGCGCGCGCCACGCACCGTCTCGTCGGTGAACACGCTGTCCGGCCCGCCGCCGAGATGCGGCCACGCAACGAAGGTTGGGCTCGACAGCCGCACGTCCAGCCCGGCGCCGAGCTTGGTGCCGCGCAGCACGCTCATCAGCGCCGTCTCGTCCGGCACCAACGACTCGCGAAATGGCGCCCACAGCGCCGTATCGTCGCGCACGCTCGCCAGCCGCTGGCAGGCCGCGCGCGCCAGCACCACCCACTGGCTGCCGCGCCGCAGGCCGGCAGCCTGGTCCGGCGTCACGGCACGCGGGCCAAGCGCGAACATGCCCACGCCGGGCAGCTCGCGCCAGTGGCGCGAAAACCGGTACAGCAGGTCCGCGCGCTGGTCCGCATCCATCGCCGGCACGGGAACCGCGTCGGAGAAGCTGACGCCATCGGGCAGGCTGGCCGCGATGACCGAGGGCGGTTGCAGTGGCATGTGCTGCTCGCTGAGCAGGCAGAAGTGCCGCCACGGGGTCGGCAGCGCCAGCGCGGCATCGAGGCAGCGCAGGCTGGCCTCCACCAGACTCCACCCGCCCCAGGCACATAGTACCGGCGCGACCACATGCACATTGGGCCATGCGGCGGCCAATGCGCGCGCCGCCGCGTGCAGCGTGGGCGGCGCCTTGGCGTCGGCATGGAGCAGGATGGCGTGGTCCGGGTGGTGCAGCGCCCGCACCAGATCGGTGAGCGCGCGCGGCGAGGCATGGCACAGGATGGCGAAGGCTAATGCCATTAGCCTTCGCCCGACAGTGCCGGCGCGAGCGCGATGCCGGCGCCGAGCGCGCGCGCCAGTGCCGCCGCCAGCCGCGCTGTCCCCTCGTGCGGCGCTAGCGTGACGAACCCGGCATCGGGCAATTCCGGCAACAGCACCTCGCGCGCCATGAACACCTCCAGCAGCCGGACTTTCAGCAGCCAGGTCGCCCGGCCGCCGAGCGTGAGCGTGTCGTAGGCGGGCGCGTGGTCGGCGGACCAGATCAGCGCCGCCTTGAACGTCGCGAAATCCTCCGAGATCAGCACCACGCGCAGCGCCTCCGGCAGCGCGTCGCAGCGCAGACGCAGGAAGCAGGCGGCGCTGCCACCGGCGTGCGCGGGCACCAGCGTGTCCACCGCAAGACCGGCAAACAGGCTGCGCAAGGCCGCCAGCAGGGCATCGGCCAGCGCGGCGACCATGGCGCCGCGGCGAAACCCGTCCTCCGGTGCGGGCAGCACCGGCCATGGCGCCGGCATCGCCAGCGCGGCCACGGCGTCGGCCACGCGGGGCGGCAGCAGGGCGGGGCGCTTGCGGATGAACAGACAGCCGGCCTCGCGCGCGGCGAAGAAATTGCCCTCCGAGAACGTCCAATCCTCGGTGCCGCTCAGATGCGGCCAAGCGACGAACGTGGTGGCGCGCCGCGTGATGGCCAGCCCGCGCCCCGCGTCGGTGCCCAGCAGGACGCTGGGGATCGCGGTCTCGTCGGCGATCAGCGAGTCCCGGAACGGCGCCCAGGCGGCCGGCGGCACGGCGGCCAGACGCTCGCAGGCGTCGCGCGCCAGCACCACCCATTGGCTCGCGTGGTGCAGCCGGCCCATCAGCGCCTGCGGGATCTCGCGACCGCCGAGCGGGAACATGCCCACGCCCGGCAACTCGCGGTAGCGCGCGGCGAAGCGGTGGCTTATGTCCGGGGTCTGCCCCGGGCCCATATGCATGGCGGGCTGCGCGTCGATATAGCTGATGCCGGGCCGCAGCGATGCCGCCGCCACCTCGGGCGCGCACAGCGGCACATGGCCCTCGCTGAGCGGCAGCAGATGCGTCCAGCCGGCATCGAGCGCAAGCGCCCGGTCGATGCCGGCCAGCAGCACCTCGACCAGACTCCAGCCGCCCCAGGCGCACAGGCGGGGCGGCAGCACATGGATGTTGGGGAACGCGGCGGCCAGCCGCGCTACGGCCTCGTGAAGCGCAGGGGCGGCTTTCGCGTCCACATGGAGCAGGTAGGTGTGCCCGGGGCGCCAGATCCCCCGGACCAAGTCGGCCACCGCGTCCTGCATGCGGTGGCACATGACTAGGTAGAGCAGCGACATGGCGTCGCCGCCCGGTGTCGTCAGTGCCCGGCGTCGCCGCCGGAAAAATCCGGCGCGTCGAGCCCGGACTGGCCAAGCTGGGAGGCCAGCTTTGCCTTCAGCCGCTCCAGTCCTTCCGCCGTGGTGGATTCCGCGCGCGCCACCAGCACCGCCTGGGTGTTGGAGGCGCGCAGCAGCCACCAGCCATCGGCGGTCTGCACGCGCACGCCGTCGATGTCGGTGAAGTCGGCGCCGGCCTCGCGCAGCCGTCCGGCGACTTCCGCGATCACCTGGAATTTTCGTGATTCATCGCAGTCGAAGCGCAGTTCCGGCGTGTTCACCACCTCCGGCAGCCCTTCGCGCAGCGTGGAGAGCTTGCCCCGCATGCGCGCGACGGCGCCCATCAGGCGCACACCGGCGTACAGCGCGTCGTCGAAGCCGTACCAATGGTCGGCGAAGAAGATATGGCCCGACATCTCGCCGCCGAACGGGCTGCCGATCTCGGCCATCTTGGCCTTGATCAGGCTGTGGCCGGTTTTCCACATCAGCGGCACGCCGCCCGCGCGCTTGATCTCGTCGAACAGCACCTGGCTGGTCTTGACGTCGCCGATGATGGTGGCGCCGGGGTGCGATTTGAGGATGTCGCGGGAGAACAGCAGCATCAACTGGTCGCCGAACAGGATCCCGCCCGTATCGTCCACGGCGCCGATGCGGTCGGCGTCGCCGTCGAAGGCGATGCCGAGGTCGGCACCGTGCCGTTCGACCTCGGCGACGAGTTGCGTCAGGTTGGCCGGGATGGTCGGATCGGGGTGGTGGTTCGGAAACCTGCCGTCGATCTCGGCGAACAGCACCGTGTGCTTGCCGGGCAGTTGCGCCACCAGACGGGTCAGGATCTCGCCCGCGGCACCGTTGCCGCTGTCCCACACGACGTTCAGTTCGCGCGCGCCGCCGTCCCAGTCCTGCACAAGACGGGCAATGTAGTCATCGGACACGTCGAGGTCGCGCACGCTGCCTTCGGCCTCGGCCACGACGGCGCCCGAGGCCGCGCGCCGGCCGATCTCGGCGATGCGCTCGCCGAAGAACGGCTTGCCGTTCAGCATCAGCTTGAAGCCGTTGTAGTCGGGCGGGTTGTGGCTTCCGGTGACCATGATGGCGCCGTCGGTGTTATGCACGCTCGCGGCGAAATACAGCATCGGGGTCGGTCCGCGGCCGATGCGGATCACCTCCGCCCCGCTCGCGCGCAGGCCGGCGACCAGCGCCGCTTCCAGTTCCGGCGAGGACAGCCTGCCGTCGTAGCCCACGGCCACGGTCCGCCCGCCCTGATCGGCGACGATGCTGGCGAACACGCGGCCGATGGCGAAGGCGTCGGCGGCGTGCAGGGTGTGGCTGACGATCCCGCGAATATCGTATTCGCGGAGCAACGTCCCGTCGAACGTGTGAGTGAAGGTCATCTTTGCGTTGCCTGCTCCGTCGGGGGCCCGGCCCTGTCGGGTCCAGGCGCGGAAAGCCTCGACATTCGCCCTACCCCCGCCCCGCCCCTTCCCGCAAGGGGAGGGGGCGAGAAAGCCCGTTCATTCCCGCGTGGGGTCGGGGCGTGCGATGCGGGGCCGTGCGAGGCGGGGGCGCCGCCCGGCGTCACGTCGTTGGTAAGGTCTCGCCCACGTACTGCTTGAGGAACTCGCGCACCGCCGGCGCCAGATCCGGGCGCTTCAGCGCGAAGGCCAGTTGCGCCTCCAGGAAGCCGACCTTGTCGCCGCAGTCGAAGCGCCGGCCCTCGTAGCGCAGACCGTGGAACGGCACGAGGCCGATCAGTTGCGCCATCGCGTCCGTCAGTTGCACCTCGTTGCCGGCGCCACGCTGCATCAGTTGCAGATAGTCCAGCACCTGCGGCATCAGCACATAGCGGCCGATGATCGAGAGGTTGGAGGGCGCGACCTCCGGTTTCGGCTTCTCGACCAGCCCGGCGACTTCCACCAGCCGGCCGTCGTCGAAGGCGACATCGAGGATGCCGTAGCGGTTGGTGTGCTCGCGCGGCACCTCCGTCACCGCGACCACGCAGCCGCCGGTTTCGTAATAGGCGTCGGCCAGTTGCTTGGTGCAGGCGACGTCGGACAGCACGAGGTCGTCCGGCAGCAGGATGGCGAACGGGTCGTCGCCGATGAAGGCGCGGGCGCACCAGATGGCATGGCCGAGGCCCAGCGGTTCCTGCTGGCGCACGGTCGCGATGGCGCCGGGCGGCAACTGGCTGGCGCGCAGGTCGCGCAGCGCGTCGGTCTTGCCGCGCTCCTTCAGCGTGGCTTCCAGTTCGTATGCGATATCGAAATGTTCAACAAGGGCCGTTTTCCCGCGCCCTGTGACCATGCAGAACTGCTCGATGCCGGCGGCGCGCGCTTCGTCCACCGCGTATTGGATCAGTGGCTTGTCCACCACCGGAAGCATTTCCTTCGCCATCGCCTTGGTGGCGGGGAGGAAGCGGGTGCCCAGGCCCGCGACGGGCAGGACGGCCTTGCGCAGCGGCTTGATCACGGATCC
>JAKBCB010000221.1 GCA_021808185.1 Pseudomonadota bacterium | reverse complement strand
TTTCCCGACCCGCTCTCCCCCACCAGCGCCAGGGTCTCGCCGCGATCCAGCGTGAACGAGATACCGTCCGCCACCACGCGCTGGCCGAACCGCACCGACAGGCCATCGACCTCCAGCAGGCTCATGGCGCCGTCCGCCGCGGGTCGAACGCATCGCGCACCGCCTCGCCGATGAAGATCAACAGCGTCAGCACGCCACCCAGCACCACGAAAGCGGTGATCCCCAGCCACGGCGCCTGCAGGTTGTTCTTGCCCTGCGAGACCAGCTCGCCCAGCGAGGGCGAGCCGGGCGGCAGGCCGAACCCCAGAAAATCCAGGCTCGCCAGTATCGTCACCGAGCCGGACAGGGTGAACGGCAGGAAGGTCAGGGTCGCCACCATGGCGTTCGGCAGGATATGCCGCCACATCACCGCGACATCCGACACGCCCAGCGCCTTGGCCGCGCGCACGTAGTCGAGGTTGCGCCCGCGCAGGAACTCCGCGCGCACCAGCCCGGTCAGCCCCATCCAACTGAACAGCATCAGGAAGGCGAGCAGAATCCAGAACCCCGGCGTGATGATCGAGGACAGGATGATGAGCAGGTAAAGCTGCGGCATCCCGGACCAGATTTCGATAAATCGCTGGAAGAACAGATCCGTCAGCCCGCCATAGAAGCCCTGCACCGCGCCAGCGGCGATCCCCACGGCGGACGACAAAATCGTCAGCGTGAAGCCAAAGAGAACAGAAATGCGAAACCCGTAGATCACCCGCGCCAACACGTCGCGCGCCTGATCGTCGGTGCCGAGCAGGTTGGAAAAACTCGGCGGCGCCGGCGCCGGAACCGGCAGGTTCTTGACGATGGTGTTGTAGCAGAACGGGATCGCCGGCCAGACCATCCAGCCTTTCGCCCGGATCTCGCGCTGCAAATCCGGATCGGTGAAATCCGCGAGCGTGGGCATAAGCTCCGGATCGAACGCATCCTCGCTGTAGTCCTGCAACACCGGGAAGAACCAATGTCCCTCGTAACGCACAACCAGCGGGCGGTCGTTGGCGATGAACTCGGCGAACAGCGCCACCACGAACAGCACGAGGAAGATCCATAGCGACCAATAGCCGCGCTTGTGCGCCTTGAAGATCGCAAGGCGCCGGCGGGTGAGCGGCGAGAGCGTCATGCCGGCTACCGGCGCGCCTCGAAATCGATGCGCGGATCGACGATCGTGTACATCAGGTCGCCGACGATCTGCATCAGCAGGCCCAGCAGCGTGAAGATGTACAGCGTGCCGAACATCACCGGATAATCCCGCCGGATCGCCGATTCGAAGCCGAGCAGACCCAGCCCGTCGAGCGAGAAAATGATCTCCACCAGCAGCGCCGAGGTGAACAGGATTCCGATGAACGCCGCCGGAAACCCCGCGATGATGAGCAGCATGGCGTTGCGGAACACATGGCGATACAGCACGCGCGCCTCGCTCGCGCCCTTGGCGCGCGCCGTCACCACGTACTGTTTGCGGATTTCCTCCATGAAGCTGTTCTTGGTCAGGATGGTCAGCGTCGCGAACCCGCCCACCACCAGCGCCGTCGTCGGCAGCACCATGTGCCACAGATAATCCAGCGCCCGCGCGCCCCAGCTCCAGCCCGACGCGCCCTCACTGAGCAGCCCGCGCAGCGGAAACCATTGCAGGTAGCTGCCGCCGGCGAACACCACCACCAGCAGCACCGCGAACAGGAACCCCGGCACCGCGTAGCCGATCAGCACGGCGAGGCTGCTGATCAAGTCGAAGCGCGTGCCGTCGCGCACCGCCTTGGCGATGCCGAGCGGGATGGAGACGAAATACACCAGCAGCGTGGACCACAGCCCGAGCGAGACACTGACCGGCATTTTCTCGCCGATCAGTTGCAGCACCGGCTTGTCGCGGAAGAAGCTGCGGCCGAAGTCGAACGTCAGGTAGCCGTGCAGCATCAGGCCGAAGCGCTCCAGCGGCGGCTTGTCGAAGCCGAACAGCTTGCGGATGTCGGCGACCAGCGCCGGGTCGAGCCCGCGCCGACCGCGATAGGCGCCGTTTTCCGCCGGCGCCGCCGCCTCCGCCCCGCTGTTGCCGCTCATGCGCGCGGTCGTGTCGCCTTTGCCCTTCAGTTCGGAGATCATCTCCTCCACCGGCCCGCCGGGCGCGAACTGCACGACCGCGAAGTTGATGGCAATAATCCCGAACAGCGTCGGGATCACCAGCAGCAGCCGGCGGAACAGATAGGCGCCCATCAGCGTGCGCGCGCGGGCATCACAGCCCGCTCTGCCGCGCCGCGTCCGTCCTGGCGGCCAGGGCCTGATCGATCCACCAGGCGTTGAAATCCACCCCGGCGCGGATCGGCACATCGACGAAGCCGAAACGGTCCCACCACGCCGCCCAGAACGATTGCAGATGCCATTGCGGCACCACGTACCAGCCCCACAGCAGCACGCGGTCCAGCGCCCGGCAGGCCACCACCAGATCCTGCCGCGTGCGGGCGGAAATCACCTTGGCCACCAGCGCATCCACCACCGGGTCCGAGACCCCGGCGAGGTTGTTGCTGCCGGCCTCCCTGGCGCTGCCGCTGGTCCAGTAATCCGCCTGCTCGTTGCCAGGGCTGTCGGACTCCTCGAAGACGTTGACCGTCATGTCGAAATCGAAGGCGTCGGTCAGGTGCTGGTATTGCGCCGGATCGACGGTGCGCACCCGCGCGTCGATGCCGAGGTGGTTCAGCCACTGCACATAGGGCAGCGCCACCCGCTCGAACGTCGGCGAATCGAGCAGGATCTCGAAGGACATCTGCTTGCCGTTCATATCGACCAGCTTGCGTTCCTTCACATCCCAGCCGGCCTCGCGCAGCAGGCCCAGCGCGCGCTTCATGCCTTCGCGGTTGTTGCCGGACCCATCCGTGACCGGCAGCTTGAATTCGTTGTTGAACACTTCCTGCGGCAGCTTGTCGCGAAACGGCTCCAGCAGCGCCAGTTCATCGACCGAGGGCAGGCCGAACGAGGCGAAATCGCTGGAACTGAAGAAGCTGTCGGTGCGTGTGTACAGGCCGAAGAACAGGTTCTTGTTCTCCCACTCGAAATCGAAGGCGTGCGTCATTGCCTCGCGCACGCGCCTGTCGCGGAACACCGGGCGGCGGGTGTTCATCGCGAAGCATTGCATGCCGGTCGGCATGCGCTCGCTGAAGGCGCGCTTCTTCACCAGCCCCTTCTGCACCGCCGGGAAGTCGTATTCCGTCGCCCAGACCTTCGAGATGTTCTCGTGCCGGAAATCCACTTGCCCGGCCTTCAGCGCCTGCAACGCCACCGTCGCGTCACGGAAATACTCGGTGCGGATGCGGCCGAAATTGTCGAACCCCTTGCCCGTCGGCACGTCGCGGCCCCAGTAGTCCGGCACCTGCTCCATCACCAGGGTGCGGCCGAACTCGAACTTGCCCACCCGGTACGGGCCGGAGCCGAGCGGCGGCTCGGTCAGCGGGGCGGCAAAATCGCGGCCTTGCCACCAGTGCTTCGGCAGCACCGCCAGTTGCCCGAGGATTTGCGGCAGTTCGCGGTTGCCGGCGGTCTTGAAGTGGAACACCACGCGCAGCGGGCCTTCCGTCGTCACGCCGGAGACGTCGGCGTAGTACTGGCGGAAATACGGGCGGCCATGGTCGCGCAGCGTGTCGAAGCTCCAGGCCACGTCCTCGGCCGTCACCGGCACGCCGTCGTGGAAGCGCGCCTCGGGCCGCAACTCGAACGCCACGTACGTATGGTCGGACGCGACCTCGATGGTGTGCGCCAGATGCGCGTAGCCGGTGTCCGGCTCGTCGGCCGAGGCACGGGTCAGCGTGTCCCACACCGCCGCCACCGGCCCGGATGTACCACGCAGGATGAACGGGTTGAAACTGTCGTAGCTGCCGATCGCGGCCAGCACCACTTCCCCGCCCTTCGGCGCGTCCGGATTGACGTAAGGGAAATGCGCGAACCCCGGTGGCAGTTGCGGCCTGCCGACCAGGGCGAGGCCATAGGTGCGGAACGGCGCGGTCTCGGGCACCGTGGCGGTGGCGGCCTGCGCGGTGGCGGCTGGCGCGGTGGCGTCGTCAGCCCAGGCGCGGCCCCCGGGTCCGGAGGCCAGCAGCGCCGGCAGCGTCAGCAGAAATCCTCGGCGTTGCACGTCCCTGTCCCTTTCCGTCCGCCCATCGCGGTTGCCCGAGGCGAGGCCGCGCGGCACGCAAGCTCAGCCACCCAGCAGCCGCAGCGCCGGCGCCAGCAGCGCCGGGTCGCCCACCGCGAGCACCCGCCCGTCCCCGTCCGCGCGCGGCGGCGCGCCGTGCCAGTCGGTCACGCGCCCGCCCGCGCCCTCGATCACCGGCACCAGCGCCGCCCAGTCCCAGACCTTCAGATCGGCTTCCGCGATCACGTCGATCTGGCCCAGCGCCAGCAATCCGTATGCGTAGCAGTCGCCCCCGAACGAGGTCCGCCCCGCAGCCTCGCTCAAGCGCTGCCAGTGCACCAGTTCATCCCCGAACATCTGCGGACTCGTGCATGACAATTCGGCTTGTGCAAGGGCCGCGCAGGCGCGCGTGCCGACCCGCCCGCCGAACGGCCCGGCAAAGCGCGTCGGCCGGCCCGCGACACCGACCCAGCGCTCGCCCGTCACCGGCTGGTCGATGACGCCGATGATCGGCCGGTCGCCCTGCACCAGCGCCACGAGGCAGCCGAACACCGGCCGGCCGGTGATGAAGGCGCGGGTGCCGTCGATCGGGTCCAGCACCCAGCGCAGGGGTGCCGCCGCGTTGTGCAGGCCGAATTCCTCGCCGAGGATGCCGTGCTCGGGGAAGCGCTGTTCCAGCACGCGGCGCATCGCCTGTTCGGCGCCGCGATCGGCCTCGGTCACCGGGCTGCTGTCGCCTTTGCGGTCCGCGCCCAGGCCGGTGCGGAAATACGGGCGGATCACCGCCCCCGCCGCATCGGCCGCCGCTTCCGCCGCCGCCGCGCAGGCATCCAGCATGGCCGCGTCCATGCCACGCCCCGCCGGTCCCATCGCCACCCCGCGCCGCGCCACGTCCTACCGGTCGGCCGTCGGCATGGCGCCCGGCCCGCCGGTCCGCGTCGTCGCCATGGCCGTGCTGCCGTCCAAGCTGTCCATGCGACGCGGATCCTCGATGCGGCCGGGCTGGCCGTGCGGGCAATGTTGCACCATCGGCACAGCCGGGCACGCCGCATTGCGCGCGCCCGGGCGTGTTCCTAAGGTGCGCGGCACCATAGGCAACAGACAAGCCAGCTTCAACCCGCCCCGGCCGCCGCTTCACGCGGCCCGCCGCCCAGAGTCCGGAGTTCCGCCTGAAACCCATCGTCGTGATCCCGGCGCGGATGGCCTCCACCCGCCTGCCCGGCAAGCCGCTCGCCGACATCGCCGGGCGGCCGATGATCCTGCATGTGCTCGACCGCGCGCTGGAGGCGGGCATCGGCCCGGTCGCCGTCGCCTGCGCCGAGCCCGAGATCGCCGACGCCGTGCGGGCCGCCGGCGGCATCGCGGTGCTGACCGACCCGGCGTTGCCCTCCGGCTCGGACCGCGCGCACGCGGCCCTCGCGGCCCTCGATCCCGGCGGCGCGCACGATGTCGTGGTCAACCTGCAAGGCGACTTCCCCACCCTGCCGCCCGGCCAGTTGCGCGCCGTGCTGGCGCCGCTCGCCGATCCCGGCATCGACATCGGCACCCTGGTCACACCCATCACCAGCGAGGCCGAGGCGGACACGCCATCGGTGGTCAAGGCCGCCTGCGCCTTCGCCGAGGGCCAGACGGTCGCCCCCGCGCTGTACTTCTCGCGCGCGAAGATCCCCTGCGGCGAGGGACCGCGCTGGCACCATATCGGCGTCTATGCCTGGCGCCGCGCCGCGCTGGCCCGCTTCGTGGCCCTGCCCCCCTCGCCGCTGGAACGCCGCGAGAGCCTGGAGCAGCTGCGTGCGCTGGAAGCCGGTATGCGCATCGGCTGCGCCGCCGTCGCGCACGCGGCCTTCGGCGTCGATACCCCGGCCGACCTGGCGCGCGCCCGCGCGGTGCTCGCCGCGCCCCAACAACGAGACCCCGCATGACCAACACCGTCGCCTTCCAGGGCCGCCCCGGCGCCTATTCCGACCTCGCCTGCCGCACCGCGTTGCCGGCCTGGCAGACGCTGCCGTGCGAGACGTTCGAGGCGACGATCGAGGCGGTGCGCGAGGGCCGCGCGGCACTGGCGATGCTGCCGTGCGAGAACAGCCTCGCCGGCCGCGTGCCGGACATCCACGCGCTGCTGCCCTCCTCCGGCCTGTTCGTGGTGGGCGAGCATTTCCAGCGTGTCGAGCACTGCCTGCTCGCCCCCAAGGGCGCCACCTTCGCCACCATCAAGCGCGCCCACTCGCACGCCGTGGCACTGGGACAGGTGCGGAAAATCCTCAAGGAACTGCGGCTGACCGCGGTGATCGAGGCCGATACCGCGGGCGCCGCCGAGCAGGTCGCCGCGTGGAACAACCCCGAGGACTGC
>JAKBCB010000220.1 GCA_021808185.1 Pseudomonadota bacterium | reverse complement strand
GCCGAGCGGCGGCGAACTGGCCCACCGCTGCGCCATCAGACCCGCAACTTCCCCCGCCGCGCCGCCGAGGTGGTGGATGGCGGCTCGATCTACTGGGTGGTCGCCGGCACCATGCTGGTGCGCCAGCGCGTCCTCGACATCGTCGAGGACCAATGGGACGACGGCACCGGCTGTGCCTCGCTCGTGCTGGACCCGACCCTCGTGCCGCTGCTCGGGCGGCCGACCAAGGCGTTTCAAGGCTGGCGCTATCTGGCCGCGCCCGACGCGCCGCCGGACCGCGTGACGCAGGCCGCTGGCGCGGGCGAGGAGGCGCTGCCGCCGGCGCTGCGGCGGGAGTTGCAGGCACTCGGCCTGATATGACGGGGCGCGACCGCAACGGAGCGTTGCATGCTGCCTGAAAATGCGGCATATAGTCGATTCAAGCTGCTAGCCGTGCAAGCTCTCATCCCTCCTGAGCGTCGCCAGGAAAGTCTCGGAGTTTCCCGCCGTGATCACCACCCGCCGGTCCCTGCTTCTGTCGCTGGGTCTTGCCTTGCCGGTTACCGCCTTCGTGACCGCCGGCACCGCCGCGGCCAACACCACGGCGACGCACCATCACGCGAAGGCGCATTCCCATGCGACGCGCGCGACCCATCTGCGCTCGCATGCCAAGACGCATCGCACCGCCTCCGCTCAGCGTTCGCACGCTCCGAAAGCGTGAGGGGAGCCTGAGCACCGGTCCGGTCGCCGCCGTGCCGGCCTGACGCGCCTCCGCCGAGCCCGCCATGCGCCTCGCCCGCCTGTTCGCAGCCCTTGTCGGCTTCGGCCGACGCCATGCGGCCCGCGTCGTGCTGGCCGGCGTGCTGCTGGCCATGCTCGCGACATGGCTCGGCGTCGAGCGGCTGGGCATCACCACCGACACCTCGGCCCTGTTTTCCGCCTCGATGCCGTGGCGGCAGCGCGAGATCGCCTGGGACGCGGCGTTTCCGCGGTCCAAGGATCTGATCGTCGCGGTGGTGGACGCGGACACGCCGGAAGCGGCCGACCAGACCGCCGCCGCCCTCGCCGCCGCGCTGGCCGCTGACACGACGCATTTCAACGCGGTGTGGCGGCCGGACGCGTCGGTGTATTTCGACCGCAACGGGCTGCTCTTCCTCGACAGGAAAGCCCTCGGCGATCTGCTGGACCGTACCATCGACGCGCAACCTTTCCTTGGCCAGTTGGTGGCGGACCCGAGCGCGCGGGGATTGTTCGCGGCGCTTGGCCTGATCGCGATGGGCGTCGAACACGGCCAAGGCAATCTCGCGGGGTTCGCCCCGGCACTGCGTGGTTTTCACGCGGCGCTGGCGGCGGCGGCGTCCGGGCATCCGGTGCCGCTGTCCTGGCAACGCCTGCTCGGGGGCGCCGCCGTCGATCAGGCCGGTCCGTACCGCTTCGTGCTGGCGCAAATCCGCCCCGATTTCGGCGCCTTGCAGCCGGGCGGTGCCGCGACCGGGGCGGTGCGCGCCGCTATGTCCCAGCTCGAATTCGTCCGCTCGGGCGCGGCGCATGTACGACTGACCGGCGATGTTGTGCTGTCGGACGAGGAATTCGGCACCATCGCGCAGGGGATGGTGGCGGGCACGCTCGCCAGCGTGGCCTTGATCGCGCTGTGGCTGACACTGGCGCTGCGCTCCTGGCGGCTGATCGTGCCGGTGCTGGCGACGTTGCTGCTCGGCCTGAGCCTGACGGTCGCCTTCGCCGCCCTGGCGGTAGGGCGGCTGAACCTGGTCTCGGTCGCGTTTGCCATTCTGTTCGTCGGCATCGCGGTGGATTTCGGCATCCAGATCGCGGTGCGCTTCCGTCAGGCGCTGTTCCAGGAACGTGAAGTGCCGCTGGCACTGGTGTTGACCGGCTTCGATGTCGGCCCGGAGGTGATGGTCGCCGCCGTGGCGGCGGCGTGCGGGTTTTTCGCGTTCGTGCCGACCTCGTTCGCAGGGGTGTCGGAACTGGGGCTGATCGCCGGCACCGGGATGATCTTCGCGCTGCTCTGCACGGTGGTGTTCCTGCCGGCGGCGATCACGCTGCTGCGGCCTCGGCCGGAAGCCGCGCCCGTGGGCGTGGCGCGTGGCGAGGTGCTGGAGGCATGGCTGGTCCGCGCGCGCCGGCCAGTGCTGGGCGGCTTCGCGTTGCTGGCCGTGGCGGGCGTGGTGCTGGTGCCCAGCCTGCGCTTCGATAGCGACCCGCTGCACACCAAGAATCCGACGACCGAGGCGATGCGGACGCTGGCGGACCTGCTCGCCTCGCCGCTGACGGATCCGTACAGCGCGGAGATCCTGTCCCCCACGCTCGCCGAGGCCGACGCGCTGGCGGCGAAGCTGCGCACGCTGCCGCTGGCGGCCCAGGTGCTGACGCTGTCCAGCTTCGTGCCGGAGG
The DNA here is from genome assembly GCA_021808185.1 of Pseudomonadota bacterium. Taxonomy (GTDB): domain Bacteria; phylum Pseudomonadota; class Alphaproteobacteria; order Acetobacterales; family Acetobacteraceae; genus CAJCJG01. Next base: position 4,128 of record JAKBCB010000220.1, on the reverse strand, counting down.
ACCAGCCCGCCAAGCTGGCGCTGCTGGCCGATGCCGCCAGCGTGCTGGCGGCGACGCTGACGCCGCCGACGCCGGCCGCCCCGGTGACGGCGGCGGATTTGCGGCTGGCGGCCACCACCGCGCTGAAGCAACTCGACGCCGCGCTGCCGAAGCTCGGGCCGGAGGATTCGCTGCGGGCGATCGCCACCGATCTTCGCGCCCTCGCCGCGGCCCCGGACGCGACGCTGCTGGCGGCCAACGCGGCGCTGGTGCGTTTCCTGCCACCGCAGCTCGACCGGCTGCGCGCGGCCCTGGATGCGCGCCCGGTGACGGTGGCCGACATTCCGCGCGAAATCGCCAGCGACTGGCGGCTGCCGGATGGGCGGGCGCGGGTGCAGGTGCTGGGCACGCCGGCGACACGGGACAGCGCCGGGCTGCACGCGCTGGTGGCGCAGGTGCGCACGGTGGCGCCGGACGCCACCGGCACCGCCGTCGGCATCGTCGAATCCGCCGACACCATCGTGGGCGCGTTCCGCGCGGCGGCGATCTACGCGGTGCTGGCAATCGCCGCGATCCTGGCGCTGACGCTGCGGCGCGCGCTGGATGTGGCACTGGTGCTGGCGCCGCTGCTGCTCTCGGCGCTGCTGACCGTCGTGGTGAGCGTGGCCGTCGGGCTCTCGCTGAACTTCGCGAATGTCATCGCGCTGCCGCTGCTGTTCGGTGTCGGCGTGTCGTTCAACGTCTATTTCGTGATGAACTGGCGGGCGGGCGCGGACCGGTTCCTGCGCACCTCGACGGCGCGGGCCATCGTGTTCTCGGCGCTGACCACGGCCACCGCGTTCGGCTCGCTGGCGTTGTCCGGGCACCCCGGCACGGCCAGCATGGGGGTGCTGCTGCTGATCAGCCTCGGCTGTACGCTGGTGGCGACATTGCTGTTTCTGCCGACGCTGCTGCGGGCGCTGGGGCCGGCGCGGTAAGGGCCGCGCGCACGCGCGGGCTGAGCAGGGCGTCCAGTTCGGCGCGATGCTCGTAGCGCGGCATCAGCCCGGTCAGGATCGGGTCGCGCCACGTTGCCGGATGCACATAGAGTTCGTTGACCCCGGGCGGCAGGTGCGGCGCCAGCGCGAGCAGCCGCGCCTCGGTGACATGCCCGGTCCAGGCGAGGCCGAACACCGCGTCGTTGGTTATCACCCCGGCCGCGCGCGCCTGCCGGCGCAGCACGCCGCACCACGCGTGCAATGCCCGCGCGCCCAGTGTCGGCTTCACGCCGCAGCGCGCCATGATGCCGGGCGGTTCGGCGGGAACGCGGATGCGCGGCAGGCCGAACTCGCGCCCGATGCGCAGGATCAGCCGCCCGACCGTCGGGTGCACCTGCATGTGCTTGTGTGCGTCGGCATGGCTGAGCGGCAGGCCGGTGGCCGCGAAGGCCGCGAACTGCGCGCGGATTTCGGCGGCAAGCTGGCGGCGGACGAACGGCAGGAAGAAGTAGCGCAGGCCGAGGCGGAACTGGTCGGGGGGAAACCAGCCGCGCCGGTCCACGAGATCCGGGATTGCCTCCGCCGGCAGCACTGCCGCCCCCTCGACGGCGACGACGTGCAGCCCGACCCGCAGCCCCGGCATCTCGCGCGCGCGACGCACCGCGTCCGCCGCCGCGGGGCCGGCCACCATCAGCGATGCGTGCGTCAGAATTCCCTCGCGAAAGCCGCGCTCGACGGCTTCGTTGACCGCGATGGACAGGCCGAAATCGTCGGCGGTGACGATCACGCGGCGCGGCGCTCGCGCAGGAACTGGAAGAATTCCACGCCCTCGCGCAGGCGTCGCTTCATCATCTGCGGGCTGCGCACCATTTCGCCGACGATCGAGGCGATCTTCGGCGCGCGCAGATAGAAGCGGCGATAGAACGTCTCGACGCTGGTGAAAATCTCGGTGTGCGACAGATGCGGGTAGCTCAGCGGCGCGATCTGGATGCCGTGTTCGTCCACCAGCTCGGCATGCGCCGCGTCCAGCCAGCCGTTATGCACCGCCTGCCGATACAGATACGTGCCCGGATAGGGGGCCGCGAGCGAGACCTGTAGCGTGTGCGGGTTGATCTCGGTGGCGAAGCGGATGGTTTCCTCGATGGTCTCGCGGGTCTCGCCGGGCAGGCCCAGAATAAAAGTGCCGTGGATCTTGATGCCGAGCTCGTGGCAGTCCTTGGTGAACTTCTTCGCGACCTCGATCCGCATGCCCTTCTTGATGTTGTGCAGGATCTGCTGGTTGCCGCTTTCGTAGCCGACCAGCAGCAGCCGCAGCCCGTTGTCGCGCAGCACCTTCAATGTTTCCCGTGGAACATTGGCCTTGGCGTTGCAGCTCCAGGTGACGCCGAGCTTGCCCAGCTCGCGCGCGATGGCTTCGGCGCGCGGCAGGTTGTCGGTGAAGGTGTCGTCGTCGAAGAAGAATTCGCGGACCTGCGGGAAGTAGCTTTTCGCCAGCCGGATTTCCTCGGCGACGTGGCCCGGCGAGCGCACCCGGTACCGGTGGCCGCCGACGGTCTGCGGCCACAGGCAGAAGGTGCAGCGGCTCTTGCACCCGCGCCCGGTGTACAGCGACACGTAGGGGTGCATCAGGTAGCCGATGAAATAATCCTCGATCTTCAGGTCGCGCTTGTACACGTCCGTGACGAACGGAAGCTGGTCCATGTCCTCCAGCACCGCGCGGTCCTGGTTGTGCACGATGCGGCCATCCGCGGCGCGGTAGGAGATGCCGTCGATGCTGGCGAAGTCGCGGCCCTCGGCCACGTCTTTGACGGTGAAGTCGAACTCGTTGCGGGCGACGAAGTCGATGGGCGCGCCCTGTGCGAGGCTCTGTTCCGGCTGCACCGCCACTTTCGCGCCGACGAAGCCGATTTTCAGGTTCGGGTTCTCGTCCTTCAACGCCTGCGCGACTTTCACGTCGGCGGCGAAGGACGGGGTGGAGGTGTGAATGATGCACAGGTCGCGGTCGCGCACCTCGCGCAGCACGGCGGCCATGCCGACCCCGCTCGGCGGCGCGTCGATCAGCTTGCTGCCGGGCACCAGGGCGGCCGGCTGGGCGAGCCAGGTCGGATACCAGAAGCTGCGGATTTCCCGCCGCGCCTGATAGCGGGAGCCGGCGCCGCCGTCGAAGCCGTCGAACGACGGCGGTTGCAGGAAAAGCGTCTTCATCATGGCCATTCGGTCCCTTAAGTCGCCGCACCCTCGGTGGCCACCTTGTCCGGCTGACCGTAGCCGGTGCCCACAGGCCGCGCGCGCATCGCCCGCCCGCGCCACTCCACCCGGTCGCCGGCGAAGGCCGCGAGCCAGACAGCCACGGAAATGATGTCGCGCAGCGGCAGAAGAAAGAGGCGCGCCGTGGTCGGCCGCAGGTGTTGCCGCCGCGCCAGCTCCGTGTCCACCCCCAATGCCGCGATCCCCCGCGCCATCCAGGCGGCGAGGACCACGGCGACGGCGCCCCTGGCCCCCCCGGAGAGCAGCAGCGACAGCAGCGCCCAGGCGATCGGGTACTGGATCACCGAGAGCGCGAACGTGCCCGAACCCAGCGAGCGGATGGTGCGCGCCCAGCGCAATTCGTGCCGCAGCACCGCTGCCATCGTCGCTTCCGGCACCGTGGTCGCCGGGATGGTGGCGGCAAGCCCGATCCGCTGGCCGCGCGCGGCGACCAGCCGGCCCAGGATATTGTCGTCCGCCAGTTCGTCGCGCAGCGCCGCGAAGCCACCGATCCCGGCCAGCGTCTCGCGCCGCAGCGCCATCGTGGCCCCCAGCGAATCCGCGCGCCCCAGGCGCCGGGCCAGCGCCGCGCCGGGCAGGAAACCGTGGGTGATCCCGCTCGCCGCCAGGGCCGCCGCCAGCGAGCCGTTGGCCGGGCGGCCGCTGTAGAGTGTGGTGGCCAGTCCGACGCCCGGCTCGGCCAGGGCGGCGGCGATGGCGCGCAAATAGCTGGGAGCGGCGTGGATATCGCTGTCGGCGATCACCAGCACGTCGTGCCTGGCCACCGCCAGCATGTTCATCAGGTTGGCGACCTTGCGGTTGGCGCCGTCGGCCGTGTTGTCGCACACCACCGCGATGTCGCATTCGGGCATCCGCGCGCGCACCCGCTCGGCCACCTCGATCGCTGGATCGGCCGGGTCCTGCA
>JAKBCB010000219.1 GCA_021808185.1 Pseudomonadota bacterium | reverse complement strand
ACCTGGAAGTCGGCGCCGGCGGGCGAGATGTCGGGATCGAGGCCGCTCGCCGAGGTGGTGACGAGATCGCCGGGCACCGGGGTGTTCGGGTTTTCCGCGCGCAGCTTTCCGACATCGTCCTTCACCCGGTCCACCAGGGCTTTCGCCGTGGGGCCGAGGTTGGAGCCGGCGGAATTGTCCGCCGCGTACGGCGCCGCGACGGTTTTCGTCGCGTCCTTCGGATCGGGCTCGCTCGTCGCCGACGGGCGGGGGTGGAAGTATTTTTCCGTCGTGAAATTCTGGCCGATCAGGACCGACCCGACGACGTTGCCGTCGCGCACGATCAGGCTGCCACTGGCCTGGTACGGGAACAGCAATTGCGCGAGGCCGGTGATGGCAAAGGGATAGACGATGCCGGTCAGCAGCGAGAAGCCGAGCAGCAGGACGATGGCCGGACGAAGATGGTGGAGCATGGCTGCGATCCTTACGCGAGGCCGATGGCGGTGACGATCAGGTCGATGGCCTTGATGCCGACGAAGGGCACGGCGATACCGCCCAGGCCGTACACCAACAGGTTGCGGCCGAGCAGCGCGCCCGCGCCGATCGGGCGGTATGCGACACCCCGCAGCGCCAGCGGGATCAAGGCGACGATAATCAGCGCGTTGAAGATGATGGCGGACAGGATGGCGCTTTGCGGGCTCGCCAGATGCATGACATTCAACGCGCCGAGCTGCGGGTAGAAGGCCACGAACGCCGCCGGGATGATGGCGAAGTACTTGGCCACGTCGTTGGCGATGGAAAACGTGGTCAGCGCGCCGCGGGTCATCAGAAGCTGTTTGCCGATCTCGACGATCTCGATCAGCTTGGTGGGGTCGCTGTCCAGATCCACCATGTTGCCGGCCTCGCGCGCGGCGACGGTGCCGGTGTTCATCGCAACACCGACATCGGCCTGTGCCAGCGCCGGCGCGTCGTTGGTGCCGTCGCCGCACATGGCGACCAGCTTTCCCAGCGCCTGTTCCTGCCGGATGAGGGCGAGCTTGGCCTCCGGCGTCGCCTGCGCGAGAAAATCGTCCACGCCCGACTCGGCAGCGATGGCGGCGGCGGTCAGCGCGTTGTCGCCGGTGATCATCACCGTGCGGATGCCCATGCGCCGCAACTCGGCGAAACGCTCCTTGATGCCGCCCTTGACCACGTCCTTGAGGTGGATGACGCCGAGCAGCCGCTTGCCCTCGCACACCGCGAGCGGCGTGCCGCCGGACTTGGCGATGCGGTCGGACAGCGCGCGGATCTCGCGTTCCTGCGGGCCACCGCCGCCGACATAGGCGAGCACCGCTTCGACCGCGCCCTTGCGGATGCCGCGGCCTTCCACGTCCACGCCGCTCATGCGCGTCTGCGCGCTGAACGGGATGAAGTGGGCGTTCAGCGCCGCCATGTCGCGGCCGCGCATGCCGTACTGATCCTTCGCCAGCACGACGATGGAGCGCCCCTCCGGCGTTTCGTCCGACAGCGAGGCGAGCTGCGCCGCGTCCGCCAGATCGCGGTCGGCCACACCCGGCAGCGGCAAAAATTCGGCGGCCTGGCGGTTGCCGATGGTGATGGTGCCGGTCTTGTCGAGCAGCAGCGTATCGACATCGCCCGCCGCCTCCACCGCGCGGCCGGACATCGCCAGCACGTTGAAGCGAACGAGGCGATCCATGCCGGCGATGCCGATGGCGGACAGCAGCGCGCCGATGGTCGTCGGGATCAGCGTCACGAACAGCGCGACCAGGATCAGCACGGACACGGAACCGCCGGCATAGGCGGCGAAACTCGGAATGGTGGCAACCGCGAACACGAAGATCAGCGTCATGCCGGCCAGCAGGATGTTCAGCGCGATCTCGTTCGGCGTCTTCTGCCGGGCGGCACCTTCGACGAGCGCGATCATGCGGTCGAGGAAAGTGGAACCCGGGTTGGCGGTGATGCGCACCTTGATCGAGTCGGACATCACCTGCGTGCCGCCGGTCACGGCGGAGCGGTCGCCGCCGGCCTCGCGAATGACGGGCGCGGACTCGCCGGTGATCGCGGCCTCGTTCACCGAGGCGACACCCTCGATCACCTCGCCGTCGCCGGGGATGATCTCCCCGGCTGCGACGATCACGATGTCACCGGCGCGCAGCGCGGTGCCGGCGACGATCTCGATGGTGCCCGAGGGGGTAAGCAGATTCGCCATCGTCTCGGTCTTGGCGCGCCGCAGACTGGCGGCCTGCGCCTTGCCGCGCCCTTCGGCGACGGCCTCGGCGAAGTTGGCGAACAGCACGGTGAACCAGAGCCAGACATTGATCTGCAACGCAAAGCCGATGCCGGAGGCACCGACGGCGAGATCGCGGAGGAACAGCACGGTGGTCAGCGTCGAGACGATGGCGACGACGAACATCACCGGGCTGCGCCACAGCTTTCGCGGATCGAGCTTGACGAAGGATTGCCCCACCGCCGGCCACAGGATCGTCGGATCGAGCATGGTTGAGGCGGTGCGCGTGCCGCGAGCAGGCGCGAGATTGGTCATGGTGTCCATGTGTCTGGCCCTAGTACAACGTGCCGGCGTTCATGGCGAAGTGCTCGACGATCGGGCCGAGCGCCACCGCCGGAAAGAACGTCAGCCCGCCGACGATGATGATGACGCCGACGACGAGTCCGACGAACATCGCCCCGTGCGTGGGAAACGTGCCGGCGGACGGCGGCACCGTCTTTTTCGCCGCCAGCGCGCCGGCGATGGCGAGTGCCGGGATCATCACGAAGAAGCGGCCGACGATCATGTCGATGCCCAGCGTGGTGTTCCAGAACGGCGAGTTGGCGGACAACCCCGCGAACGCGCTGCCGTTGTTGCCGGCACCCGAGACATAGGCATACAGCGCCTCGGTAAATCCGTGCGGCCCGGCGGCGGAGATCGCCGCGAGCGGCCCGGGCAGGACCACGGCGAGCGCCGTGAAGCCGAGCATCACCAGCGGCAGCACCAGGATCGCCAGCATGGTCAGCTTGACTTCCCGCGCCTCGATCTTCTTGCCGAGATATTCCGGCGTGCGCCCCACCATCAGGCCGGCCACGAACACCGCGACGATGGCGAACAGCAGGAAGCCGTAAAGGCCGGAGCCGACACCGCCGAATATGATCTCGCCAAGCATGATGTTGACCAACGGCACCGCGCCACCGAGCGGCAGGAAGCTCTCGTGCATCGCATCCACCGCGCCGCACGAGGCATCCGTGGTCGCGGTCGAGAAGATCGCCGTCTGCGCGATGCCGAACCGGACCTCCTTTCCCTCCATGTTGCCGAGCGACGGATCGACACCGAGCGAGGCAAACGCCGGGTTCGCGTGGCTTTCCGACCAGTAGAGAATCCCGACACCGACGACGAACAGCAGCGCCATGGCGGCAAACACCGCCCAACCCTGTCGCTCGTCGCGCACCATGCGGCCGAACGTGTTGGTCAGCGCACCGCCCAGCGCGAAGATCGCGACGCATTGCAGCATATTGATCAGCACCGTCGGGTTCTCGAACGGATGCGCGGAGTTTGCGTTGAAGAATCCGCCGCCGTTGGTGCCGAGAATCTTGATCGCCTCCTGCGAGGCAACGGGGCCGAGCGAGATGACCTGCTTCGCGCCCTCCAGCGTCGTCGCCTCGACCGACGCGGCCAAGGTTTGAGGGATGCCCTGCCAGACGCCCACCATCGCGCCGATGACGGAGATCGGCAGCAGGACATAGATCGTGATGCGCGTCAGGTCGGCCCAGAAATTGCCGATGCCGCGCGCGCTGCGCCGCGCGAAGCCGCGGATCACAGCGACCGCGACCGCGATGCCGGCGGCGGCGGACAGAAAATTCTGTACCGTCAGGCCGAACATCTGCGACAGCAGCGACATCGTCGTCTCGCCGCCATAGGACTGCCAGTTTGTGTTGGTCAGGAAGCTCGCCGAGGTGTTGAACGCAAGGTCCGGTGTGATCGCGCCCTGCCCCGCCGGGTTCAGCGGCAGCACGGTCTGCAACCGCAGCACCGCGTACAACAGCAGGAAGCCACCGGCCTTGAAGATCAGCATTCCGGTGGCGTAGGTCAGCCAGGATTGGTCTTGCCGGGGGTCGATCCCCGCGACCTTGTAGAACCCGGTTTCGAGCCAGCCGAGCACGGGAGTCAGCAAATGCCGCTCGCCTTCGGCCACGCGCATGAGGAAGCCGCCGAGCGGGCGCGTCAGCGCTACGACGATTGCGAGAAAGACCGCGATCTGAATCCAGCCATTGGGGGTCATGTCGCGCCTTCAGAACCGCTCTGGCCTGACAAGTGCCAGGGTGAGATAGACAAGCAGAACGACGACCACGAGGCCGCCAAGGACGATGTCGATGAGCATGGCCGCCTCACAGCCGGTCGCACAGGGCGGCATAGCCCACGCAGAGCGCGAGCCAGCCGAGGCCCAGGGCCACGAATACGATGTCGAGCATGATCCTCTCCGGGTTGCCTTGTGGCCGTCAGAGGATCGCGCCGAGATGATAGGAAATCGATTGTGCGCGGCGCGCGGGCGTATAGGGATTTCATAGGCACCGGCGGCACGCGCCGTGCTTACCGCAGCGCCGTCGATACGGAGTGGTTGAATGCCGGACGAGATGACGGATGCCGACCTCGATGCTTTCGCCGGGGCCGGCGCGCAGCTGCTGGGCTTGCCGCTCAAAGACGCCTGGCGGGCGGGGGTGCGGGCCAATCTGCGCGTATCGCTGACGCTGGGCGCGCTGGTGGACTCGTATCCGCTGCCGGACGAGGCCGAACCCGCGCCGGTATTCGTGGCATGATGCCCTCCGCTTGGGCGTCCGCCGCTGAGATTGCGGGCGCGGTGGGTGCGGGCCGCGTCTCAGCCAGTGCCGTGACGGAGGCGGCGCTGGCGCGCATCGCCCGGCACAACCCGGTGCTGAACGCCTTCACCGACACCACCGCCGCGCGGGCGCGTGCCAGGGCGGCGGCGGTGGACGCGCGGGTGGCGCGCGGCGCCTCCCCCGGCCCCCTCGCGGGCGTGCCGTTCGCGGTCAAGAATCTGTTCGACATCGCCGGGCTGCCGACCCGCGCGGGCAGCCGCATCAACCGCGACCGACCGGCCGCGGCGGTGGACGCCGCCCTGATCGCGCGGCTGGAGGCGGCCGGGGCGGTGCTGGTGGGTGCGCTGAACATGGGCGAATACGCCTACGATTTCACCGGCGAGAACGTGCACGACGGCGCTTCCCGCAATCCGCACGACATCGCGCGCATGACCGGCGGCTCCTCCGGCGGCTCGGGCGGGGCCGTGGCGGGCGGGCTGGTGCCGCTCTCGCTCGGCTCGGACACCAACGGTTCCATTCGTGTGCCGGCCTCGCTGTGCGGGCTGTTCGGGCTGAAGCCCACCTATGGCCGGCTGTCGCGCGCCGGCACCTTCCCGTTTGTCGCCAGCCTCGACCATCTCGGCCCGCTGGCGCGCACGACGGAGGATCTGGCCCTCGCCTACGACGCGATGCAGGGCGCCGACCCGGCCGACCCGGCGTGCCAGGATCGCGCCGCCGAGCCTGCCCTTGCCGCGCTGGCCGAGGGCGTCGGCGGGCTGCGCATCGCCGTCGCGGGCGGCTATTTCCGGCGTGGCGCGGGGCCGGAGGCGCTGGCCGCCCTGGCCGCTTGCGCCGAGGCGCTGGGCACGCGGGAGGTAATCGAGGTGCCGGAGGCCGCCCGCGCCCGTGCCGCGGCCTTCATCATCACCGCGAGCGAGGGCGCGGCGCTGCACCTGGACCGGCTGCGCACGCGCGCGGAGGATTTCGAGCCGGTGGTGCGCGACCGGCTGCTGGCCGGCGCGCTGATCCCGGCCAGCCTCGTCGCCCGCGCGCAAAGATTCCGCCGCTGGTACGCTGAGCGGATGCGCGAGGTGTTCGGGCGCGTCGATGTGTTGCTGGCCCCGGCGACCCCCTGCCCGGCGCCGCTGATCGGGCAACAGACCTTCGTGCTCGACGGCCAGGAGATGCCGCTGCGGCCGAACATGGGGGTGTTCACGCAGCCGATTTCGTTCGTGGGCCTGCCCGTCGTGGCGGTGCCGGTGGCGCGGCCCGGCCAGCTTCCCATCGGCGTGCAGGTGATCGCGGCGGCGTGGCAGGAAAGCGTGGCGCTGCGTGTCGCCGCCGCTCTTGAGCGCATGGGCGTGGCCCATGCCCCCCGCCCGAAACTGGAGGACTGATGGACATCGATATTCCCGAGGTGAAGGCGGAGGTCGCCGACGCCTTCGCCCGCTACGAAACCGCCCTGGTCACGAACGACGTGGCCACGCTGACGGAGCTGTTCTGGGCCGATCCGCGCACGCTGCGCTATGGCGGCGGCGAGAACCTGTACGGCATTGCCGAGATCGCCGCCTTCCGCGCCGCGCGCTCGCCGGTCGGGCTGGAGCGCACCACCGAGCGGACGGTGATCACCACCTTCGGGCGGGATTTCGCCACCGCCAGCACGCTGTTCCGGCGGGAGAGCGCGCCCGGCAAGGTCGGGCGGCAGATGCAGACCTGGGTGCGCTTCCCGCAAGGCTGGCGGGTGGTGGC
>JAKBCB010000218.1 GCA_021808185.1 Pseudomonadota bacterium | reverse complement strand
GGTCGCGGCGCTGCGCGCGCGGGAGATGGGGCTGATCCTGGACATCGTGCCGAACCACATGGGCGTGGGCGGCGCGGACAACGCGTGGTGGCTGGATGTCCTGGAATGGGGCCGCGCCAGCCCCTATGCCGAATATTTCGATATCGACTGGGACCCGCCCGATCCGGCCCTGCGCGGACGGCTGCTGGCACCGTTCCTGGGCGCCTCCTATGGCGAGGTGCTGGCCGCCGGCGACCTCGTGCTGCGTTTCGATCCGGCGGACGGTCGATTCTTCGTCGCGGTCTATGACGCGCACCGTTTCCCGGTCGCGCCACGGGACTATCCGGCGATCCTGCGGGCGGCCGGGGGCGCGCTGGACGACCTTGCGGGCCGCTTCGCGGAGGGCCGGCTGACGCGCGAGCGGGCCGCCGCCGACCGCGCGGCACTGGTCGCCGCGTTCGCGGAACGGCCGGATGCCTTCGCCGCGGCGCTCGCCGCCGTCAACGATGCCCCGTCCCGCGCGCGGCTGCATGCGCTGCTGGAACGGCAGCACTACCGTCTCGCCTGGTGGCGCGCGGCGGCGGACGAGATCAACTGGCGGCGCTTTTTTGACATCAACGGGCTGGCCGGGCTGCGCGCCGAGCGGCCGGACGTGTTCGAGGCGACGCACGCCTATGTCCTGCGCCTCTATGCCGAGGGGCTGATCGACGGCGTGCGGATCGACCACGTGGACGGGCTGGCCGATCCGCGCGGCTACTGCCGCAAGCTGCGCCGCCGGCTGGCCGCGGCGCGGCCGGAGCATGGCATCCTGTGGATCGAGAAGATTCTCGCCCCGCACGAGCACCTGCCGGCCGACTGGCTGACCGACGGCACCACCGGGTACGACTTCATGAGCGAAGTGGCGGCGGTGCTGCACGACCCCGCCGGCGCCGCGCCGCTGACCATGCTGTGGACCGCCGTCACCGGCCGGCCGGCCGAATTCGCGGCCGAGGCCATGCCCGCCCGGCGCCAGATTCTGCGCGAAACCCTGTCCAGCGAACTATGGGCAACGGCTGCCGCGTTGCATCGGATCGCCCGCCGCAATGTCGCCACACGAGACTGGACATTAACGGCCTTGCGAAGGGCGCTTGAGGAGCTCCTGGTGCATTTCCACAGCTACCGGATCTATGCGGGCGCCGCCGGCGCGTCGGAGGCCGATGCGCGGGACCTCGCCTGGGCGATGGCCGGGGCGCGGCGGACGATGCGCGCCGCCGATCGCGGCCTGCTCGACCTGCTCGGCGGCTGGCTCGGCGGGGACGGGCTGCGCAGCGTGCCGGCCGGCCCGGCGCGGCAGGAACGGCTGCGGGCGATGGTGCGCTTCCAGCAGCTTTCCGCCCCCACCGCCGCGAAGTCGGTGGAGGATACCGCCTTCTACCGCTACGGCCGGCTGCTGAGCCGCAACGAGGTCGGCGCCGACCCCGACCAGTTCGCCCTGACCCCCGCCGCCTTCCACGCCGCCATGGAGGCGCGGCGGCGGCGCTTCCCGCGCGGCCTGCTCGCCACCGCGACGCACGACCACAAGCGGGGCGAGGATACCCGCGCCCGGCTCGCCGTGCTGAGCGAAGTGCCGGAGGCCTGGGAAGCCGCGGTTGCGCGGTGGATGCGTCTCAATGCGCCGCTGAAGCGCGAGGTGGACGGCATCCTGGCGCCGGACGAGGCCGATGAGCTGATGCTCTATCAGACGCTGGTCGCCGCCTGGCCGCTCGACCTCGACCCCACCGACCAGGCCGGTCTCGCGGCGTATCGCGAGCGGGTCGGCGGCTGGCTGGAGAAGGCGGTGCGGGAGGCCAAGCGGCACAGCGAATGGGCCGCGCCGAACGAGGCCTATGAGGCTGCGTGCCAGGATTTCCTGGCCGGCTGCCTCAACCCCGCGCGCAGCGCCGGGGTGGCCCAGGAACTGGCCGCCTTCGCCGCCCGCATCGCCCCGGCGGGCGCGGTGAACAGCCTCGCGCAGACGCTGCTGCGGCTGACCGTGCCGGGCATCCCCGACCTCTATCAGGGCACCGAGTTCTGGGATTTCTCCCTGGTGGACCCGGACAACCGCCGGCCGGTGGACTGGCAGGCGCGGGCCGAGGCGTTCGCCCGCTCCGCCCCGCCGGCCGAGCTGATCGAATGCTGGCGCGATGGGCGGATCAAGCAGGCGCTGATCGCGCGCGCGCTGGCGCTGCGGGCGCGCATGCCGGGGCTGTTCGCGGCGGGCACCTATCAGAAGCTGCGCATCGAGGGGCCGGCGGCGGAGCATGCGCTGGCCTTCGCGCGCCTGCACGAAGGGCGGGCGATCATTGTTGCAGTGGCGCGCCTGACTGCGGCGGAGCTTGTGCAAGACAATGGAATGATCCGAAATCCCGTGATTCCGACAGCGTTCTGGAATGAAACTACAGTCATGTTGCCGCGTCTTCTGCACGGCCGCAGGCTTGTTGATGCGCTTGATCAAGGCGGGTCGGCGGCCGGCATGCGGAATGCGGCGACCCGTATCGGTCTCGCCGAGATGTTTGCGTCGCAGCCCGTCGCGCTGCTGGAGGCAAGATGAATCGCCTGGTGGTTGTGTCCAACCGCGTTCCCGTCGCCTCGGCCGCCACGCCGGCCGGCGGACTGGCCGTCGCCATCGACGGGCTGATGGAGAAGCGCGGCGGCATGTGGTTCGGCTGGAGCGGCGCAATCGTCGCCGGCACCGGCACCAGCGTCTGCGTGCGCACCGAAGGCGGCGTGGATTTCGCCACCGTCGATCTGACGCAGGAGGAGCACGACCGCTACTACAACAACTTCGCCAACGGCGTGCTGTGGCCGCTGCTGCACACGATGCCGGAACTGATGCGCTACGACCGGCGCGACGCGGATGTGTACCGGGAGGTGAACGGACGCATGGCGGCAACCTTGCAGCCGCTGCTGCGCCCGACCGATCTGGTCTGGGTGCATGATTTCCATCTGCTGCCGCTGGCAGCCGCCCTGCGCGCGCGCGGCGTGACCAATCCGATCGGCTTCTTCCTGCACGTTCCGTTCGCCTCGGCGGACGTGCTGGCCGCGGCGCCGGAGATGGGCGGTTTTGTGCGCGACATGCTCGCCGCCGACCTGATCGGCTTCCAGACCGACAACGATCTGGCGAATTTCGCCGCCGCCGCCGAATTGTTCGTGGCGGCGACGCGGCTGGCCGGCAATGTGCTGCTGGTCGGCGACCGGCGCGTGCGGCTCGGCGTCTTCCCGGTCGAGATCGAGCCGCAGGGCTTCGCGCAACTGGCCGAGCGGATGGCGCATTCCTCCGAGGCGGAGGGGCTGCGGCGCAGCCTGCAGGGCCAGCATCTGATCCTGGGGGTGGAGCGGCTGGACCCCACCAAGGGGCTGCTGCAACGCCTGGTCGGGCTGCGGCGGCTGTTCGCCCGCCATCCGCGCTGGCTGCGCCAGGCGACGATGCTGCAGATCGCGGCGATGTCGCGCAAGGACGTGGCCAGCTACCGCGCGCTGCGCGAAAGCCTGGACCGCGAGGTGGGCGCACTGAACGCCGATCTGGCCGAGCCGGACTGGCAGCCGCTGCGCTTCGTCTCCCGCGCCGTCGATCGCGCGCTGGTGGCAGGCTATCTCCGTTCCGCTCGCGTCGGGCTGGTGACGCCGCTGCGCGACGGGATGAACCTGGTGGCCAAGGAGTTCGTCGCCGCCCAGGACCCGAACGATCCCGGCGTCCTGGTGCTGTCGCGCTTCGCCGGCGCGGCACAGCAACTGGACGGCGCCCTGCTGATCAACCCGCACGACGCCGATGCGCTGGCGGACGCGATGGACCGCGCCCTCGGCATGCCGCAGGCCGAGCGGCGGGAGCGGTGGCAGACGATGTGGGCGTCGATCGCCCCCCGCTCCCCGGTCGGTTGGGGCCGCGCCTTCGTTGCCGCGCTGCTGCGCGCGACGGCGATCAATGCGGTGCCGGACATGCCGCTGCGCCCGGCCCGCGCCGGCGGGCGGCTGCCGTCGCCGCCGATCGGCAGTGAGTTGGTGCTGGTCGAACCCCGCCGCGTCACGCTGCAGGCGGCCGAGCGAGTGCCGTTGAACTAGGGGCGGGCGGGCTACCCGGCGGTTTCCGGCACCAGGCTGAAGCCGGGCAGCGGCGGGGTCGGCGCCGCATCCGCCTCCGCCAGCGTCCGCCAGACGCCGCCGGACAGCACCTCGGCGGGGCGGAAGCGGGCCTTGTAGGCCATCTTCCGGCTCTCCGGCACCCAATAGCCGAGATAGACATAGGGCAGCCCGAGGCCGCGCGCCCGCTCGATCAGCCACAGGATGGTGTAGGTGCCGAGGCTGCGGCGATCGAGTTCGGGGATGAAGAACGAGTAGACCGCCGACAGCCCGTCGCTCAGCCGGTCGGTCAGGCACGCGCCGACCAGCCGGTCGTCGGGGTCGCGGAATTCGACGATGAAGGTCTCGATCGGCGTATCCTCGATCATGGCGCGATAGTCGTAGAAACTCATCGTCGCCATGTCGCCGTCGCCGTGCCGGGCCTGCTGGTAGCGCTGGAACAGGTGGTACTGCTCGGCGGTCGCCCGCGCCGGCACCTCGTAGCCCTCCACCGAGGCATTGGCCCGCGCGATCCGGCGCAGCGAGCGTTCTGGCTGGAAGCTCTCGGCCGGAATGCGGATCGGCACGCAGGCGTTGCAATTGGGGCAGACCGGTGCGTAGGCAATGTTGTGGCTGCGGCGGAACCCGGCGCGCGACAGCCGGTCATGCAGCGTATCCGCGTCCGGTCCGGTGATCTCGGTGACCACCTTGCGCTCTGTCCGGCCGGGCACGTAGGGGCACGGCAGCGGGGCCGTTGTGTAGAAGAACTGCGGCCGGCGGGGCGGCTTGTAGCTCATGCGTACGGCGACCCTCCCGCTCGCATGTGCCAGAAGCCGGGGCCGCGGGTCAACGCCCGTGCGCGTACCACGATCAGCCCTGATGCCAGATCATGCGCCGTGCGGCGGCCGGTGGTGAACAGCGCCAGCAAAAACGGCAGGCCGGACAGCGCGACGGAGACGTAGAACCCGATCACCCACACCAGCGCGGCGAGGCCGCCCGGCGGCCCGAGATCGTCGAACCGGCGCACGACCAGCCCCATCATCGCCTGCCCCGGCGTCGCCGAAAGGCCGGTCAGCAGGCTGAGCCAGTTGTACAGCACCGGCACCACCGGCAGCAGGCCGAGCAGCGGCATCCCGAGGCCGAGCGTGACGATGCCGAAAACGAACAGCAGCGCGGCCAGCAGCTTGATTGCGATCAGCAGTACGATGCCGTCGAGCACGAACGCGACGATGCGGCGCAGGATGGTGCCGCGCGTCAGGTCGCGTGGATCGAACTGGGTCTGCGGCGCCGGGCTGCCGGCGAACATGGCGGGTCCTAGCGTTCCTCGGCGGCGGGCGGCGGGATCAGCGCATCGTCGATCGCACGCGCCCGCACCGCCGCCGGTCGCGCCGCGATGCGCGCCCAGTAGGCTTCCAGCGCCGGCCGCTTTTCGATCGTGCCGAACTGCATGCCCCAACCGATCTGCGAGCCGAGATACACGTCGGCCGCGGTGAAGCCGTCACCCGCCAGATAGGTCCCCCCGCTGACCGCATGCTCAAGCATGCCGACCACGTCCGCCATCCGGCCGTAGCCGACCGTCCCTTCCCGCTCCGGCGGAATGGCGAGCTTGAGGGCGGTGTTGGTCGCCGCCGCCTCCACCGGGCCGGCGCCGAAGAACAGCCAGCGGAAATACGTGCCGCGCAACCGGCTGCCCGGCGGCGGGGCAAGCCCGGCGGCGGGAAACGCATCGGCGAGATAGGCGCAGATCGCGGCGCATTCGGTGACCACGATATCGCCGTGGCGCAGCGCCGGCACCTTGCCCATCGGATTGATGGCACGGTACGCGGCCGCCTTCATGTCCGGCCCGAACGCCATGACTTCTGTCCGGTAAGGCTGGCCGACCTCCTCCAGCATCCAGCGGACGATGCGGCCACGGGACATCGGATGGGTGTAGAACACAAGCTCATCGGTCATGCGGCGCGCCCCCGGGCTGCACCGATGATAGCGTCCCCCGCCGGCGGGGCGCCACTGCGGACAAGATGCCCGCTCAGAGCGTGTGAAAGAAATCGACGCGGCGACTCCATTCCCTCTCCGCCCCGCTGGGGCGGAGAGGGTCAGGGTGAGGTGGGGTGGCGCCAGCGCCGCGAAAATCCGCAGTTCCTCGCGGCAACTTTCCGCATCGCCCGGTCCCCCACCTCACCCCAACCCTCTCCGCCCCCGAGGGCGGAGAGGGAGAGTTTTGTCGCCCCCCAACCCCTTGGGCATTCCTTCACAAACTCTCAGGCAACGCCGAGGCGCGCCCGCCAGCCTCCCAGCGCCAGCACCGCGCCGCCGGCCAGCAGCAGCCAGGCGGCAACGCCGACGCCCAGGAAGGTGACGCCCGAGCCGGTGACCAGGAAGCAGATCACCGCCGCCTCCCGCCCTGCCGGATCGGCCAGCGCGGCCATCAGGGACGTGCCGAACGCCCCCAGCAGCGCCAGGCCCGCCACCGCCTCCACCAGCAGCGG
>JAKBCB010000217.1 GCA_021808185.1 Pseudomonadota bacterium | reverse complement strand
CAGCGCCGCGACCTCGGGATGCGGCGCGGTCGCGAAGGCGAGCGCCGCCCAGCCGCCGAGCGACTGGCCAACGACCACCGCGCCGTCCGGCCGCGCATAGGGCAGCGCGGTGGCGTAGCGCACGGCGGCGGCGACATCGCGCGCCGATTCAAGACCCGCGCGCACGTAGTCCGGATTGTCGCACGGCCCGCTGGTCTCGGCGACCGCGCCGGACGACGCGCCAAAACCGCGCCGCAGCGGAAACACCACCACATACCCGCGCGCGAGGAACCAGCGCGCCGGCTCGCTGCCGCAGGAGGCGGGCTCCATGCGCGACCGCTCGGCCGGATCGTTCGGCGAGCCGTGGTTGATGACGGCCACCGGCGCGCGCGCCTCGGGGGCAAGGGTCGCTTCCGGGCGGCAGATGCGGGCGATCAGTTGCTGCGGCTCGCCATCGGTGTCGGTGACCGGAACCCAGTGCATTTCCTCCCGCGCCGCCCCCGCCGGCGCGCGGCCTGGGGGCGGCGCGGCGCAGGACGCGGCGGCCAGGAGCAGGGCGAACACCAGCAAGCGCATGAGGGGCACAGGTCGGAGGGGGAGCTTCGTGCCGTATCCGGCGGAATTCCGATCAGATCTCGTCGTCCAATTCCGGGTAATGCCGAAAAATGCCCTGGTTGTTGAACGCGATGCGGCGCGGCGAGGCGAGATAGGCGGCAAGGCGCGGCTGGCGGGCGACGGCGTCGTGCAGTGCCACGCAATGCGGCACCGCCGGCTGCTGCCGCGCCATCGCGCGCGGGAACGCATATCGCAGCCCGGCGATCAGTTGGAACAGCGACAGGTCCGGGTAGCTCAGCGCGCCGCCGACCAGATGCGCGGGACCGGAGGGGTTGCGGGCAAGCGCGGACTCGAACCAGCCGAGGAATTTCGGGATGCGCTCGGCGCGGAACTCGTTGGCGCGGCGCAGGGCTTCCGGCTGCTGGTCCTGGTAGTACATGCCGCTGGAAATCGGGTGGTGCGTGTCGTGGATCTCCACCACGAAATCCATCGCCGTCAGTTGCAGTTGATGCGCCCACAGCCGATCGGCCTCGCTCTCCGGCACCAGCCCCAGGCGCGGGGCGAGATACAGCAGGATGTTCGCGGTCTGGCCGATGAGCACCTCGCCATGGCGCAGGAACGGCGGCGCGAACGGGGCGCGGGCGGGCGCCTCATCGTCCATCAGCCGCGTCATCGCCGCGACGCCGCCATGCGGGCCGTGCTTTCGCGCCACATCCACATACGCGGCGCCGGCGGCCTCCAGCGCCAGCCGCACGAACTCGCCACGCCCCTGGATGCCGGGCCAGTAGAACAATTCGTAGGTCATGACCGCCTCCGTTGCGCGATACCCTGTCCGACCCGGGCGACGGAGGCAAGGCGAGGGATGCGCCCCCTGCCCGCCCGCATGTGCGGACATATGCAAGCACTCCGCGTGCCATCCCCCGGCGTAAGGCGCGTGTAAGGGGCGGGCGGCATGATCCCGCCCATCGTCAACCGCATCGGAGTGTCTCGATGATCCGCCGTCCCACGATTGCAGCCCTTGGCCTGTTCGCGGCATTCGGCCTGCTGGCCGCAGCCCCGGCGATGGCCGAGGAAAGCTGCACCAACAACGGCCCCATGATGACCAAGGAGGCGATCACCAAGAGCTTGCAGGATCGCGGCTACACCACGATCCGCAGCCTTTCGACGCATAACGGCTGCTACGAGGCCAAGGGCATCGACAGCAAGGGCAAGCGGTTCGAGTTGGAGCTGAACGGCTCCGACGGCCAGATCGTCAACGCGGAGTAAGCCCATGCCGCCGCATCCGCCCGCCGGCCAGATCCCGGTATGGGACCGGTTCGTGCGGCTGTTCCACTGGGGGGTGGTGGCGCTGGTCGCCACCGCCTTTCTCAGCGAGGACGCCAAGTCGCTGCACATCGCCGCCGGCTACGGGGTGCTGGCGCTGGTGGCCGCGCGCCTCGTCTGGGGCTTTGTCGGCACGCGGCACGCCCGCTTCGCCGACTTCGTGACCCGGCCGCGCACCATCCTCGCCTATCTTCGGGATTTGCGCGGGGGGCACGCGCGCCGCTACCTCGGGCACAACCCGGCGGGCGGGGCGATGGTGGTCCTGCTGCTGGCCCTGCTGCTCGGCACCGCCGGCACCGGCTGGCTGTCCGAGACCGACCGGTTCTTCGGCGACGACCTGGTCTCCGGTATTCATGCCGCGCTTGCCAACCTGCTGATGGTGGCGATCGGACTGCATGTCGCGGGCGTCCTGGTGTCCAGCCTGCTGCACGGCGAAAATCTGGTGCGGGCCATGATTACCGGCCGCAAGCCGGCCTCAGTCGCCCGGCAACCGGAGCACGAAGACCGCACCGCCGCCGGGCCGCGCCTCCACCCACGCTGAGCCGCCATGCGAGGCGGCGACCCCGGCGACGATGGCCAGCCCCAGGCCAGCGCCGCCGGGGCGCGTGGTGTGGAACCGCTCGAAGATCGCCGCCCGCTCCGCCGCCGGCACGCCGGGGCCACGGTCCAGCACGCGCAGCGTCGCGGGGGATGTGACGTCCACCTCCACCTCGCTGTCCGCCGGCGCATGTTCAATGGCGTTGTGCACAAGGTTCTGGATCGCGAGTTCCACCGAGGCGGCATCGCCGCGCGCGAAGACCGGCCCATCCGCGCCGGCCAGCGCCAGATCGACCCCATGCCGCCCCGCCAGCGGCGCGAGCGCCGCCACCACGCCGGCCGCGAGCGCGCGAAGGTCGAAGCGGGCGGAGACATCCAGCGGAATCCCGTCCAGGCGCGACAGCGTCAGCATCTGCCCGACAAGGCGGGCCAGCCGGTCCGCGTCCTCACGCAGCGGCGCCAGCCCCGGCTGGTCGCCGAGCGAGTCGATGCGCGCGGCCAGCACCGCCAGCGGCGTGCGCAGCGCGTGCGCCGCATCACCGGCGAAGCGCCGCTGTGCATCGAGCGCGCGTTCCAGCCGGTCGAGCGCGTCGTTCACGGCCGCCACCAGCGGCGCGAGTTCGCGCGGCAGCCCGGCGGCGGGCAGGCGCACGCCGGGGGCGGCGGGGCCGACGCGCCGCGCCGCCGCCGAGGCACGCAGCATCGGGCGCAGGCCGCTGCGGATGGTGAACACGCCCATCGCCACGGTTGCCGCCATCAGCGGCAGCAGCAGCCACAGCGAGGTAAAGAGGAACGTCTCCGAGAGGCTGGCGACCAGTGCCTCCCGCTGCTCGTGTTGCTGGGCGACGGCCACGCGCCACTGCCCGCTGGTGGTCAGCGCGCCAAGAAAGCCGGTGGGGAAGCCCTCGCTCGCCGGCACGCGGAAGAAGCCGGTTCCGGGCGGCGCCGGCAGATAGGGCTGGATCGCCCGCGCCGCCGCCACGTCGGAGGCGAGCAGCACCGCGTCGGCGCTGTCGCAGATGAGAAACACGCTGCCGCTGTCGATATCCTCGAACGCGCTGCGCAATTCGTCGGGCAGCGCGAGCACGGGCTTGCCGTCCGGCCCGGCGGAGACGCGGGCGGCCACCAGCCGCGCCTGGCTCTGCAACGCCGCATCGTCGAGCGAGCGGATGGTGGCCAGCGTCTGCCACGCCACGCCGGCGCTGGCGAGCACGATGGCCACCAGCATCACGGCCGCGAGCCGCCAGCCGAGCCGGGCGGACAGGCGCCAGCCGGGCTGGTCCGGGGTCATGGCTCGGCGGTCAGCATGTAGCCGACGCCGCGCACTGTCTGGATGCGTACCGTGGCCCCCGCGTCCTGCAAATGCCGGCGCAGGCGGTGCACCGCGACCTCCATCGCGTTCGGGCCGGTCGGCGTGTCGAAGCCGTACATGCCGCTCTCCAGCGCCTCGCGCGCCACCACGCGGCCCTGGCGTCGCAGCAGCATCTCCAGCAGCATGGTCTCGCGCAGCGGCAGCGCGAGGGACGCGCCCGCGACCGAGACGGTGCGCGTCGGCGTGTCGAACACGACGTTGCCTGCCTCCAGCCGCACGCCCAACGCCGCGTTCGGGCGGCGCAGCAGCGCGCGGACGCGGGACAGGATCTCGGCCAGATGGAACGGCTTGACCACGTAGTCGTCCGCGCCGCCGTCGAGCCCGCGTACGCGGTCGGCGGGTGCGTCCCGCGCGGTCAGGATCAGCACCGGCAGGCTGTTGCCGGCGCGGCGAAGTTGCTCCAGCAAGGCGAGCCCGTCACCGTCCGGCAGGCCGAGATCGAGGATGGCCGCGTCGTAGTCGGCGGCTTGCAGGAAGTCGCGCGCCGCGGCCACGGTGGCGGCGCCGTCGGTGGCGAAGCCGCCCTGCTCCAGCGCCGCGCGCAGCATCGCGGCCAGCGCCGGTTCGTCCTCGACCACCAGCACGCGCATTCTTGCGCCTCCGTCGGCGGCTAGCCCTTTTCCCGCATCAGCCGCGCCTTGTCGCGCTGCCAGTCGCGGTCGGCGACGGCGTGGCGCTTGTCCGAGGCGTTGCGGCCCTCGGCCAGCGCCAGCAGCACCTTCGCCCGGCCCTGCTCGTTGAAGTGGATGTCCAGCGGCACCAACGTCTGCCCCTTGCGCGCGATGGCGCCGAGCAACTGGTTGATCTGCTTGTGCTTCAGCAGCAGCTTTCGCGGCGCGCGCGGCTCGAACCGGGACAGGATGCCGCCCTGGTATTCCGGGATGTAGCAGTTGAACAGGAACATCTCGCCATCCCGCTCACCCGCCCACGCCTCGTTCAGCGTTGCGCGGCCGAGGCGGAGGCTTTTCACCTCCGGGCCTTTCAGCACGAGGCCGGCCTCGATCGTCTCCTTGACGGAGTAATCGAAGCGCGCCTTGCGGTTCTGCGCCGCGACCCCGTGCGAGATCAGGCCGGATTTCTTCTTGTCTTTCGCAGCCATCGGGTGCCGAGCATTCCATTCAGATCGTCATGCCCGCGACGGCGGGAGCGACGAAAAACCTAGTTGAGCAGGCCGACCTCGGCCATCGCCGCGCGCACCTTCGCCTTCGTCGCCTCCGCGCAGGGGGCCAGCGGCAGACGGCAGACCTCGCTCGTGTGGCCGAGCAGCGAGGCGGCGTATTTCACCGGGCCGGGGTTGGTCTCCATGAACATGGCGTCGTGCAGCGGTACGAGGCGCGCCTGGATCGCCATCGCGTCGGCCAGCCGCCCCTCGGCCCAGGCGGTGTGCATCTGGGCGATCAGCCGGGGCGCGATGTTCGCGGTGACGCTGATGCAGCCATGCCCGCCGCTGGCGAGGAACGGCAGCGCGGTGTGGTCCTCGCCGGACAACTGGCAGAAATCCGGCCCGATGGCGCGCGTGGTGTGCTGCGGACGGGTGAGGTTCGCGGTCGCGTCCTTCACGCCCACGATGTTCTTGTTGCGCGCCAGCCGCGCCATCGTCTCGACGCTCATGTCAACCACGCTGCGGCCGGGGATGTTGTAGATGATCACCGGGATGTCCGCCTGATCGGCGATCGCGGAGAAATGCAGGAACAGCCCTTCCTGGGTCGGCTTGTTGTAGTACGGCGTCACCACCAGCACCGCGTCCGCGCCGGCCTTCTTGGCATGCCTGGCAAGATCCACCGCCTCGGCCGTCGAGTTCGAGCCGGCGCCGGCGATCACCGGCACACGCCCCTTCGCCACCGCGACGGTGATCTCGACCACGCGCTTGTGTTCGTCGTGGCTCAGTGTCGGCGATTCGCCCGTGGTGCCGACGGGGACGAGACCGTTGGTGCCCTCGTTGATCTGCCAATCGACGAAGCGGGCGAGCGCGTCCTCGTCCACCGCGCCGTCGGCGCGCATGGGCGTGATGGTGGCGACGAACGAGCCCTTGAACATGACGCAGCCTCCGGCATACCCCGAAACGGGGCGCAATCGAGCGCCGAAAGCTAGGCGCGCGGGGGGTGCGCCGCAAGGGCGGGGCGGCTAGAAGGCGCCATGCTCATATCGCCCGTCCGACTCGTCCGCCTCGCGCTGCCCGCGCTGTGTCTGGCGCTGCCGTTCGCGGGGCCGGCGCGCGCGCAGAACGTGATGGCGCTGGTGCGCGCCGACCGCTGGGCCGACGCCGAGGCCGCCGCCGCCGCCGAACCCGATCCGGTCGCGCGCAAGCTCGTCACCTATTACCGGCTGCTGGCACCGTACGGCGGGACGCAGGCGGAAATCGGCCGCTTCATGGCCGATAGCCCCGACTGGCCGCTGCAAGGCAGCCTCGCGCGGCGGCGGGACGAGGCGCTGGCGGTCGATCCGGACGATACCGACGTGGCCACCGCCTGCGCCGCAGGCATCGCGACCAGCGCCCCCGCTTTGGCCCGCTGCGCCGAGGCGGCGACGGCGCTGGGGCGGACGGCGGATGCCACCGCCTATGCCCGCCGCGCCTGGGTGGTGCTGGCGCCGGACCCGTTGCAGGAAGCCCGCTTCCTCGAACGGTGGCAGCCGGTGCTGACGGGGCACGATCAGGAAGCGCGCTTCGACCACCTCGCGTGGTCCGACACCGCCGCCGCCGCGCGGCAGGAAGTGCTGCTGGACCCGGCGGATCGGGCGCGGGCAGAGGCGAGGCTCGCGCTGCGGCGGGACGATCCG
>JAKBCB010000216.1 GCA_021808185.1 Pseudomonadota bacterium | reverse complement strand
TCCGCATCCTTGGGCAGGTCGATTTCCGGGGCAACCGCAACAACCTGTTCGTCGTCGCCATCAGCCTCGGCATCGGCATGATTCCGCTGATTGCCACGAACTTCTTTCAGGCGTTGCCGGTGTCGCTGAAGCCGCTGCTGGAATCCGGCATCCTGCTCGCGACCATCGCGGCGGTGCTGCTCAACGCTTTTTTCAACGGCCTATCGACCGCCGACCACAACGACGCGGCGGCCGCCGCCTTGTCGTCCGACCACTGAAGGTGGCACCCCCCGCCGCGCCACGGCGGGGGGCTTGCTTGCCAGTTACGCGGTGCGGTCGCTGCCCGCGCCCAACGCCGCCTGCGCCGCCGCGAGGCGGGCCACCGGCACGCGATACGGGCTGCACGAGACGTAATCCAGCCCGACTTCCTCGCAGAACGCGATGGAGGCCGGATCGCCGCCATGCTCGCCGCAGATGCCGAGCTTCAGTCCCGGCTTGGTCGCGCGGCCCTTGTCCGAGGCGATGCGCACCATCGCGCCGACGCCCTCGACATCCAGCGACACGAACGGATCCTTCGGCACGATCCCGAGTTCCACATAGCGCGGCAGGAATTTGCCGGCGTCGTCGCGAGACAGACCAAAAACCGTCTGCGTCAGATCGTTGGTGCCGAACGAGAAGAAATCGGCGGACTCGGCGATCCGGTCAGCGGTGATGGCCGCGCGCGGCAGTTCGATCATGGTGCCGACGACGTATTCGATGGTCATGCCGGTCTCGGCGAACACCTCCGCCGCGATCTTGTCCACCTGCGCGCGCGTGATCTCCAGCTCGCGCTTCATGCCGACGAGCGGGATCATGATCTCCGGCACCGGGGCCTTGCCCAGTTCCTTGGCGACGATGATGGCGCCTTCGAAGATCGCGCGCGCCTGCATCTCGTAGATCTCGGGGAAGGTCACACCGAGGCGGCAGCCGCGATGGCCGAGCATCGGGTTGGCTTCCTCCAGTTCGCTCGCGCGGCGGCGCATGCTGGCCAGATCGGTGCCGAGTGCCCGCGCCACGTCCTCCAGCTCCGTGTCGCTGTGCGGCAGGAATTCGTGCAGCGGCGGGTCGAGCAGCCGGATCGTCACCGGCAGGCCGGCCATGATGCGGAACAGCTCGACGAAATCCCGGCGCTGGAACGGCAGCAGCTTCGCCAGCGCGGCGCGGCGCCCGTCCTCGTCATGCGCCATGATCATCTGGCGCACGGCGCTGATGCGGGCGGGATCGAAGAACATGTGCTCGGTGCGGCACAGGCCGATGCCCTCGGCGCCGAATTTGCGCGCGGTTTCCGCATCCAGCGGGGTTTCCGCGTTCGCGCGCACGCGCAGCCGGCGCACGGCGTCCGCCCACTCCATCAGCGTCGCGAAATCGCCCGACATGGTGGGCTCGATCATCGCCACCGTGCCGACGAACACTTCGCCGGTGGCGCCGTCGATGGTCACGGTATCGCCCGCGTGCACCGTCTTGCCGCCGGCCGAAAGCGTCTGCGCGCCGTAATCCACCGAGATGCCGCCGGCCCCCGCGACGCAGGGCCGCCCCATGCCGCGCGCCACCACGGCGGCGTGGCTGGTCATGCCGCCGCGCGTGGTCAGGATGCCGCGCGCCGCATGCATGCCGTGAATGTCTTCCGGACTCGTCTCGATGCGGACCAGGATCACCGCTTCGCCCTTGCCGGCGCGGCTCTCGGCCTCGTCGGCGCTGAACACCACGGCACCGCTTGCGGCCCCTGGGCTCGCCGGCAGACCTTTCGACAGCAGCTTGCGCACGGCCTTCGGGTCGAGCATCGGGTGCAGCAACTGGTCGAGTGCCGCCGGGTTGACACGCTTGACGGCTTCGTTCTTGTCGATCAGGCCCTCGTTGGCCATCTCGACCGCGATGCGCAGGCTGGCGGCCGTGGTGCGCTTGCCGTTGCGCGTTTGCAGCATGTACAGCTTGTTCTGCTGCACGGTGAACTCGATGTCCTGCATGTCGCGGTAATGCCGCTCCAGCGTTTGCCGAACCTGCATCAGTTCTTTGTAGGCGTTCGGCATGGCTTCTTCCATGCTGACTTCGCCCGGCTTGGCTTTCGCCTTGGCCATCGGCTGCGGTGTGCGAATGCCGGCGACAACGTCCTCGCCCTGCGCGTTCACCAGATACTCGCCGTAGAAGATGTTCTCGCCGGTCGAGGGGTCGCGGGTGAAGCAGACGCCGGTGGCGCAGTCCTGCCCCATGTTGCCGAACACCATCGCCTGCACGTTCACCGCCGTGCCCCAACTCGCGGGAATGTCGTGCAAGCGGCGATAGGTGTTGGCGCGCGGGTTCATCCAGCTTCCGAACACCGCGCCGATGGCGCCCCAGAGCTGTTCCTCCGGGTCCTGCGGGAACGGCTTGCCGGTCTCGCCGCGCACCATCTCCTTGTAGCCATCGACGACGCGGTGCCAGTCCGAGGCGCTCAGCGCGGTGTCCTCCACCACGCCCGCGTCCATCTTGACGTGCTCGATGATCTCCTCGAACCGATGATGATCGACGCCGAGCACCACGCTGCCGTACATCTGGATGAAGCGGCGATAGCTGTCCCAGGCGAACCGCGCGTCGCCGGAGGCTTCGCCGAGTCCTTCGACGGTCGCGTCGTTCAGCCCGAGATTGAGCACGGTGTCCATCATGCCGGGCATCGAGACGCGCGCGCCGGAGCGGACGGAGACCAGCAACGGCTTGTGCTTGTCGCCGAACTTCAGGCCCACCGCCTGCTCGATGCGGTCGAGCGATTCCGCGACCTGGCGCGCCAGCTCGCCCGGATAGGCCTGATGGTGATCGTAGTAGTAGGTGCAGACTTCGGTCGTGATGGTGAAGCCCGGCGGCACCGGCAGGCCGATGCTGGCCATCTCCGCGAGGTTGGCACCCTTGCCGCCGAGGAGATTCTTCATCTCGGTGCGGCCCTCGTTATGGCCGGCGCCGAAGCTGTACACCCACTTGGTCATGAAGCGCGGACTCCTGTTGCTTCAGCCTTCGATTCGCGAAAAATCCGCCGCCAGATGCATGGCGGCGCGCACGCCGGAGAGCAGCCGCAGGCGATTGCGCCGCAACTCCGGGCGCGCGTCGTTCACCGTCACTTTGTCGAAGAATGCGTCGAGATACGGGCGCAGCGTGGCGAGCACTTCCATCGCCACGGCGAAGTCCTCCGCCGCCAGCAGCTTTTCCGCCCGCGTCTTGGCATGGGCCAGGGCCTCCGCCAGCGCGATTTCCTCCGGCGCTTCCAGGAACGCGGGGTCGATGGCGCCGTCGTGCGGCCCGTCCTTCTTTTCCTCGATGCGCAGGATGTTGGCGGCCCGCCGATACCCGGCCAGCAGGTTCACGCCGTCCTCCGTGCGCAGCAGCTCGGCCACCGCGTCGGTGCGGACCAGCAGCCGCACCAGATCGTCGTCGATGCCGAGGCCGAGCACGGCGGAGAGCACATCGTGCCGCGCGCCTTCGGCGCGAAGCTGCACGCGCAGCCGGTCGGCGAGGAAGGCCAGCACCTCCGGCACATCCGGCCGCGCCGGCAGGGTCTCGCCGGCATGCGCGAACAACGCGGCGAGCCGCAGCCGCAGCCCGCATTCCCGCACGATCCGAATAATCCCCAGCGCCGCGCGGCGCAGCGCATAAGGATCGCCCGATCCGGTCGGCTTCTCGTCGATCGCGAAAAACCCGGCCAGCAGGTCGATCTTGTCCGCCAGCGCCACGGCGATGCTCACAGGCGCGGTCGGCACCGCGTCGGTCGGGCCTTTCGGCGAATAATGGTCGCGGATCGCGTCGGCCACGGCCGCGTCCTCGCCGTCGTGCAGCGCGTAGTAGCGACCCATCACGCCTTGCAACTCGGGGAACTCGCCCACCATGCCGGTGACAAGATCGGCCTTCGCCAGCGCCGCCGCGCGCTGCGCCAGGGCGGGGTCGGCATCGACCAGCGGCGCGATCAGCCGCGCCAGCCGTTCCAGCCGCTGCACCCGCTCGCCCTGGCTGCCCAGCTTCGCGTGGAACGTCACCTTGTCCAGCGCCGGCACGCGGCTTTGCAGCGTGTGCGCGCGGTCCAGATCCCAGAAATGCCGCGCATCCGCGAACCGCGCGCGCAGCACCCGCTCGTTGCCGGCAACAATCGCGGCCCCGCCGTCGCGCGCGGCGATATTGGCGACGAAGGCGAAGAACGGCGCCGCGTGCCCGGCCATGTCGCGCAGCGCGAAATAGCGCTGATTGACGCGCATGGAGACCTGCATCACCTCGGCCGGCAGGTCCATGTACGCGGCGTCGATCCGCCCCAGCAGCACCACCGGCCACTCGACCAGCCCGGCGACCTCGTCGAGCAGGCCGGGATCGTCCACCAGGAACAAATCCTGCCGCGCCGCCAGATCGAGCAACCCGGTCTGGATCGTCGCCCGCCGCTCCGCCGCATCGACGATCACGCGGCGTTCGCGCAAGCCCGCCTGCCATTCGCTCACCGAGCCGACCGCGAAGGGCTCCGGGGCGAGGAAGCGGTGGCCCTCGGTGATGTCGGAGGCGGCCAGGCCGTGCCCGTCGTCGTCGCCGTCGCGCAGGTCGAACGGCACGGTCTGGCCGTCGAGGATGCACAGGATGCGCCGCAGCGGCCGCACCCAGGTGAAGCCGGACGAGCCGCCCCAGCGCATGGATTTCGGCCACGGGAAGCGGCGCAGCAGCCCCGGCAGCTCGCGCGCGATCAGGGCGGCCGCGGTGATTCCGGGCGAAAGCTTGTCCAGAACCCAGAAGTCGCCTTCTTCGCGCAGATCGTCGCGGGTTGCCCCGTGTTTGCGCAGGAACCCGGCCAGCGCCTGCTCCGGCGCGTTGCGGCGCGGCCCGCGTTCGCTCGCGCGGGTTTCCGCGACCCCGGCGCTCACATCCGCCGCGACAGCGATCCGGCGCGGGCCGAAGAAGCCGCGCACGGAGGCCGGGGCCAGCGGGGCCAGCGCCTCGGTGACGAGGCGGGACAGATCCTCCGCCGCCCGCGCCTGCATCCGGGCGGGGATTTCCTCGCTGAACAGTTCGAGCAGCAACTCCGGCATGTCGGTCCTTATGCGGCGAGTGTGGATGCGGCGGCGGGCGGCATGGCGCGGGTCATTCCTCCCCCGCCAGCCACGCCTCGCAGCACCCCTTGGCCAGCGCGCGGACGCGGCCGATATAGGCGGCGCGTTCGGTCACGCTGATGACGCCACGGGCGTCTAGCAGATTGAACAGGTGGCTCGCCTTGATGCATTGGTCGTAGGCGGGCAGCGCCAGCCCGCGCTCCAGCAGCGCCCGGCACTCGCCCTCGGCGTCGGCGAAGTGGCGCGAGAGCATCGCGGTGTCCGCGAATTCGAAATTATGCGCGCTGTATTCGCGCTCGGCGCGCAGGAACACGTCGCCGTAGCGCACGCCCTGGCCGTTGAAATCGAGGTCGTAGACGTTCTCGACGCCCTGGGCGTACATCGCAAGCCGTTCCAGCCCGTAGGTCATCTCGAAGCTCGGCAGCGCGGTCGCGATGCCGCCGACCTGCTGGAAATAGGTGAACTGCCCCACCTCCATGCCGTCGCACCACACTTCCCAGCCGAGGCCCCAGGCGCCCAGGGTGGGACTTTCCCAGTCGTCCTCGACGAAGCGGAAATCGTGCACCAGCGGGTCGAGGCCGATCTCGCGGTAGCTGTCCAGCAGCAACGCCTGCGCGTTGGCCGGGCTGGGCTTCATGATGACCTGATACTGGTAATAGTGCTGCAACCGGTTCGGGTTTTCCCCGTAGCGACCATCGGTGGGCCGGCGGCTCGGCTGCACATAGGCCGCCCGCCATGGCTTCGCGCCGAGCGAGCGCAGCGTGGTGGCCGGGTGGAAGGTGCCGGCGCCGACTTCCATGTCGTAAGGTTGCAGGATGACGCAGCCCTGGCGCGACCAGAAGGCGTGCAGGCGCAGGATCACGTCCTGAAAGCTCAGGCTTTTCCCGCCCGCGCCCGCGTTCGGGAGCGTCTGAACGCTTCGATCCATGGTTCCGCCCGTCTTTGCCTCGGCCCCGATCGCGGGGCGCGGCCTTGGTGTGATGCGCCGCACCATACGGGCCGCACCGGAACGTCACAAGGCGCCCGGCCGACCGGCTGACTTGAACGCGCCACGCGCGCGCGCCACATCGCCGGGTGACGGCTCGGGCCGCAACAGCACGCACGGGGATGCCATGACCAACGAGGAACGCGATCTGATCATGCAGTTCGTCGCCCGGGTGGGCGGCGGCGGCGGCCCCGGCGCGGGTGGATCGGTTCCCGGCACCGTCGCGCCGCTGCCGCCGGTGGACCGAGAGGCGGACGCGCTGATCGCCGACCTGTTCAACCGGTACCCGGAGGCGCGCTACCGCATCACCCAGATGGCGTTCGTGCAGGAACACGCGCTGGTCGAGGCGCAGAACCGCATCAACCGCCTGCAATGGGAGTTGCAGCAGACCCGGCAGGCGCAGGCGGCCCCGCCGCCGCAGGGCGCGCCGGTCTGGGGCACCGCGGCCGGGGCAGCGGCCGGCGCGGCGGCTGCCCAGCCGCGCGGCCTGTTCTCATCACTGTTCGG
>JAKBCB010000215.1 GCA_021808185.1 Pseudomonadota bacterium | reverse complement strand
GCGGGCATCGCCGTTCGGGTTTTCGATCAAAATCATGGATTTACCCGCTCGCTCGGGTTGCGCGTCGGCGGGTTCGGGTACTCGACCGACGTGGTGGATTTCGACGACGATGCGTTTGCCGCGCTCGCGGGGGTCGATACCTGGGTGGTCGGCTGCTTCCAGCGCCACGCCCACCGCACCCATGGCTGGCTGCCGCGCGTGCTGAGCTGGGTGGAGCACCTGCGCCCGCGCCGGACGGTGCTGACGCATATGGGCCCGGACATGGATTTCGCCTGGCTCCAGGCACGGCTCCCGGCCGGGGTCGAGCCGGGGTTCGACGGCATGGTGCTGGAGGTGGCTTAACCCGTCGCGAAATCCTGCGCCCGCATCAGGGGCATATCCACCGCGCTGAACTGGCGGTGTGTCAGGTGATTGACCCCGTTGCCGTCCCAGGGGGAGGCATACAGCGCGTCCGCGGTGCCCCACATCTCCGCGTCGGTGAGCACCTGCCCCTCGATCATCGCCTCGTCGATGTAGCACTGGGTTGCGCGCAGCGGCACCGGCCACTCGCTGTCCGGGGTCACGCGCGGCAGGAACGGGCCGCCGTAGCGGACACACGGCCCGCGCCACGCCTGCACCAGCGTGCCCGTCGCCGCCGTCAGCCAGCCCACGAACAGTTGCGTGCCCTTCACATAGACATGCAGCTTCGGGTCTGGCGAGCGGTCCGCCGTGACCACCAGCGGCAGGGAGCGGCGCGGCATGGCGATGCGGCCGAGGAACAGGCGGCGCGGCATCTGGCCGGTGATCGGCAGCGCCCGGTCCAGCACCACGCGCGTCGGGCTGACCACCTCGGCGATCCGCGCCGCGAGGTCGGCACCATCTGGCCCGGCACCGGGGAACACCAGATCGACCGCCGCCCCCGCGTCCGAGGCGACGAAGAATTGCCCGCCCCAGCGCAGCGGCTTCGCTGAGACCTTGGCGTGGCTCGCGGCGCTGTCGGCCAGATACAGGATGCCCGGCGTACCGCTGACCGCGACGATCGTGCTGCGCAGGGCGGTGCCGCCCTGGCCCGCGCCGGGCACCAGGATCGAACCGCCGATATCGGCGGTGGTGAACGGGAACGCGCCTTCGTGCGCTATCACCACATTGCTGCCCGGCGGCATGAACCAGCGCAGGGTGTCGCCGGTGCTGCGGTCCCCGCCGGTTTCCAGCCGGGTGCCGCCGCCGCCCACCGCGACGATGGCCGTGGTGGCGCTGCCCCAGGCGTTCACCTGCAAAGTCATCCGCCCGGCCGCGTCGGTGCCGATGATGGCGACGTTGTCCGGCCGCGAGCCGACCTGCACCGCGAGCGCGCCGACCGTCCGCCATGCCTCCTCGCCCGACGCGCCGGGCAGCGTGAGATAGAACGAGACATCCCGGCAGCGGCGGCGCAAGGCGAGGGGGCGCGCGCGGGTGCATTCCTGGGCGTCGGTGTCCGGCACCCGGCGCAGCGCCGAGCGCGCGTGGCTCCAGCCCCACAGCACACGCTGGGCCACGTCCTCGTAGTCGAGGAAGCCAATGCCGTGGCGGGCGGCGAAGCTGCGGTGCAGCATGTTCGCGACCTCGCGCCCGGCCTGGAAGATCCAGAAATTGCCGCTGGGCGTGCCCGGCGGGCTGTCCGGGCCGACACTCGCCCAGCGGGCGCTCGGGCGCGCGTTCATCATCAGGATGTCCGGCGGCCGACCCTCGGCGTCCGGCGCCAGTGCCCGCACCTTGGCGACGACCGATTCCAGCGCGCTCAGCGACACGGCCTGGCCGTCATTGCCGCCGCCGATGGCCAGGATCACGAGATCGGGCGAAGCCGGCGCGCCCGCATCGTCCGGAACGTGGGCGACGTAATCGAGCCACGCCGCCGCCCGGTCCGCGTACCAGCCGGGGAAGACCTCCGGCCGGCGGTCGAGCCATTCCCAGGTGGCGCCGCCGATGCTGCGATCGACGAAGCAACAGGACTTGCCGGGATTCTGCACCGCGATCGCCTCGATCAGCGCGCCCATCGGGCTGGAGGCGGCGGAGTGCGGGCTGCCGTTCCACACCTCGGCGGTGCTCATGGAATCGCCCGCGATCACCACGACCGGGCGGCGCGTGGCGGCGAAGCGGGGCAGATGGGCACGGCCGGCCACACCACGCGCGGGCACGCCGAAGGCGCGCGGCGTGGCCGGCGACGGGCGGAGGAACAGCACATTGCCGCCGGTATCAGTCAGGAAGGTATCGGCGTCGTCACCGACCCAGCGCAGCAGGCCGAACACGCGCCCGATGCCCGGATGCGGCGGATCGGGGACAGAGAAATCCTGCACCGTGGCGAAGGCGCAGAGCAGGCCGGGCGGGAAGTGCAGCACACTGGCGCCGGCGGCGATGGCGGCCTCGCCCGCGCGCAGCAATGCCGCCGTGTTGTCGCTGCCCCAGACGATGCGCTGCGGTATGTCCGTGCCGCCCGGCGCGGTCAGGCGTTGCGCCAGCACGATCTCGCCCGGGCCGTGCACCGCCTCGATGCGGGCCTGGATCGCGTGCGGGTCGCCGTAGTTCATGATGTGCCGGCGCGCGCCGGGTGGGTTGTCGGCGGCCGACGGGTTGAAGGCGCCGCCGCCCTCGATCCACAGCGTCTTGCCGATGTCCTCCGGCAGGAAGCACGGCCAGATCACGTCCCCGGACACTCCGGCAACGTCACGCACCGCCGGGTCCGCGAGCAGCACCGTGCGCGCGTCCAGCACGCGGGCGATGCGGGTTGTCAGCCCCTCGCCATCCGCGCCCGCATGCGGGATGTGGATCGGCAGGCCGACATCGGCGTGGGCGAAGGCAACGCCTGCCGCGATGCCCGGCCCGTCGAGCCGCAGCAGCCGCTCCCCGGCGGCGACGGCGATGCCGCACACGGCCGCGCGGACGCGCAAGTGCCGCGCTCCGGTGTCCCACGACGCGAGCAGATGCGCGTCGCGCCCATCCGCGATGGCGCCGAAATCCGTCGCATGGAGCGGGC
Organism: Pseudomonadota bacterium; assembly: GCA_021808185.1. Taxonomy (GTDB): domain Bacteria; phylum Pseudomonadota; class Alphaproteobacteria; order Acetobacterales; family Acetobacteraceae; genus CAJCJG01. The sequence goes on along the minus strand of JAKBCB010000215.1, from coordinate 3,568 downwards.
CGCCGGGCGGGCAGGGGGCAGGGGGGACGGACGACATGGCTCGTTCCTGTTGGCCTGCGGGACGAAGGCGCGAATCAGACCGCCGGCGCAAGCCCCTGGGCGCTACACGCCGCGCACGCGACGTTGCAGCGGCAGCAGTTGGGTGTCGGTGCGCTCGGCGATGAACCCGAACAAGCCTCGCGGCGCCTTCAGCATCACCAGGATCGCGATCGCGCCCAGGATCATCAGATACAGGCTGCCGAGGTCGGCCAGAGTCTCACGCAGCACGAAGAACACCACGACGCCGACGAACGGCCCCTCGAACCGGCCGATGCCGCCGATGACGGTGATGAAGATCACGAAGGCGGTCCAGTCGTTCACGGAAAACCCGGCATCCGGGGAGATGCGCAGGCGTTGCAGGAAGATCAGCGCGCCGGCCATCGCGGTACCGGCGGCGACCAGAATGAACACCACGAGCTTGGTCCGCCGCACGTCGATCCCATTGCTGCGCGCGGCCATTTCGTTGTCGCGCAGCGCGGTGAGCGCGAGGCCGTGGCGGGAGCGCAGCAGTGCCACGATGCCGCCCAGGATCGCGACCATCAGCCCGAGCGCCACCCAATAGACCAGTATTTCCCGCCCATGTCGCGACGCCGCCATGGCGGTCACAATGCCTGCCGGCAACGAAATCCCCGATCCGCCGCCGAGGGCGGAAATCTGCGAGGCGACGAGGCGAAATACTTCCGCCATGACCCAGGAGCCGATGGCGAAATAGGCTCCGCGCAGCCGGAACGTGATCGCCGCCACCGGGATGGCGATGATCGCGGCGGCGATACCCGCGATGGGGATGCACAGCAGCGGCGGCACCCCGGCGAGGGCGGCGAGGCCGAACAGCACGTAGCCGCCCAGCCCGACAAACGCCTGCTGCCCCACCGAGACCAGCCCGGCATAGCCCGCCAACAGGTTCCACAGGCTCGCGAGCACCAGATACAGATAGGCGTCGATCAGCAGCCGCATCCCGTCCCGCCCGGCCCAGAACGGGGCGAAGGCGAGGGCGACGAGGCAAGCGAGCGCCAGCACGAGCCCGATGTTGCTGGCGCGCGTGGCGCGGGTGACGCCGCCGCTCATCGCCGCGCGCCTCCGAGCAGCCCTTGCGGCCGGATCGCCAGCACGGCAAGGAAGGCGACATGCCCGGCCAGCACCTGCCAGCCCGGATCGATCTCCGCGCCGATCGCCTGAACCACGCCGAGCAGGATGCCGCCGACGAGGGTGCCCCACAGGCTCGAAAGCCCACCGATGATGACCGCCTCGAACCCGAAGATCAGGCGGGCGGGGCCGGTCGCGGGGTCGAAGTTGGTACGCACGGCCAGGAACACGCCGGCCACGGCGACGATGGCCAGCGACAACGCCATGGCCAGGCCGAACACATGGCGGTTGTCCAGGCCCATCAGTTGCGCCACGCGCGGGTCGTCCGACACGGCGCGGAAGGCGCGGCCCAGGCGGGTGTGGTAGAACAGCCAGTGCAGCCCCGCGATCACCAGCACGGCGAGCGCGAATTGCAGCAGCGGCAGAACGCCGAGCGACAGCCCCTCGGCCAGCTTGACGCTGGCGACATCGAGACCACCCGCTTGCAGGCGCCGGCTGTCAGCGGAGAATAGTTGCAGCAGCCCGTTTTGCAGAATGACGGACAGCCCGAAGGTCACGAGCAGTGGCGGCAGGATGTCCTCGCCGAGCGCGCGGTTGAGCAGGCCCCTCTGCAACAGATAGCCGACCGTGGCCATGACCGGCACGACCACGATCAGCGACAGGATCGGATTGAGCCCGAGCGCGTCGGTGACCATCAGGGCGACATAGGCCGCGAGCACGATCAGGTCGCCATGCGCGATGTTGACCAGCTTCATCACACCGAAGATCAGCGACAGTCCGGCCGCGAACATGGCGTACAGCCCGCCGACCAGCACGCCTTGGGCAATGGTGTTGAGCCAGGCCGTCATACGCTCACACCCCGAAATACGCGGCTGAAATGTCGGCCCGCGTGACCTCGCCGGCCCGCCCCTCCAGCGCCACGCGGCCTTCCTGGAGGCAATACACACGGTCGGCGATGGCGAGCGCCTGACCGATGTCCTGCTCCACCACCACGGCGGCGGTGCCGGCGCCGACGATCTGGCGCAGCGTGGCATAGATGTCGCGCACGATGATCGGCGCGAGGCCGAGACTGATCTCGTCGCACAGCAGCAGCGCCGGGTTGGACATCAGCGCGCGGCCGATCGCGACCATCTGCTGCTGGCCACCCGAGAGCGAGGTGCTGGCCTGCCGCCGCCGCTCCGCCAGCACCGGGAACAGCTCGTAGATCCGGCCCAGGTTCCAGCGGCCGGGGCGGCCGATCTGGCCGCCGATCAACAGGTTCTCCTCGACGTTGAGCGAAGGGAACAGGCGCCGCCCCTCCGGCACCAGCGCGATGCCGCGCCCGACGATGCGGTTGGCGGGCAGGTCGCCGATCGGCTCGCCCTCGAACAGGATGGCGTCGTGGCGCGAGCGGATCAGGCCGGCGATGGCGTTCAGCAGCGTGGATTTGCCGGCGCCGTTCGCGCCGATCACGGCCGCGACCTCGCCACGGGACAGCGTCAGCGAGACGCCGAACAGCGCCTGAAAGTCGCCGTAGTGCGCATCGAGCGCGGCGACACCGAGCAGCGGCGGCTCAGGCATCGGCCTCGATCCCCATGTACAGCTCGCGCACGGATGGGCTCTCGATCACAGCGCGCGGCGCGCCGTCGGCGATGAATTTGCCGCCGTTCAGCACCACCAGCCGGTCCACCACCGAAAGCAGCGCGTGCACCACATGCTCGATCCAGACGATGGCAACGCCGGAGGCATGCACATCGCGGATCAGGGCGACCAGATCGACGCATTCGTGGTCGGTGAGGCCGCCGGCCACTTCGTCGAGCAGCAGCAGGCGCGGGCCGGTGGCGAGTGCCCGGGCGAGTTCGAGGCGCTTGCGGTCCAGCAGCGTGAGCGTGCCGGCGCGCTGGTTGGCGCGGTGGGCGAGGCCGCAGCGTTCGAGCACGCCCAGGCACCTGGGCGTCGCGACGCGCTCGGCCAGTTGGCCGCCGAAACTGGCCGCGACGAGCAGGTTCTCGAACACCGTCATACCGCCGAAGGGCTGCGGCACCTGGAACGACCGGGCAATGCCGCGCCGGCAGCGCGCCTCCGGCGGCAGGTTTGAGATGTCATGGCCGTCATGGATGATGCGGCCGGTGTCGGGGCGCAGCGTGCCGGTGATCATGCCGAACAGGCTGGTTTTGCCGGCGCCGTTCGGCCCGAGGATACCGAGCGCCTCGCGGATGCCGACATCCAGATCGAGGCCATCGGCCACGACCACGGCACCGAACCGCTTGGACAAGCCTGCGAGCCTCAGGATCGGTAGCGTGTCCAGTGTCGCGGCCCTTGCTTGACGGCGTGGCGTTTCCCGGCGCCGATTGAATACGGGCCGCAAGCGCCCGGCAAGTACGGATGGTCTGGGCCAATCGGAAGCCACTTTAATTTCCATAATATTGCTTCTGCGGCAATTGCTCCAGCGTTGCGCAGCGTTGCT
>JAKBCB010000214.1 GCA_021808185.1 Pseudomonadota bacterium | reverse complement strand
CAGCCCCATGGCCGACTCGATCACCACGAACGCGCCGTCGCGCGCGGCCCCGGCCGCCACGGCGTCCAGATGCGCCGGGGGCATGGCCCAGGAATCGAGGTTGGGGCAGGGGGCGCCGGTTGCCGCGGCATGGAACGCGGGGTCGATGTAATCCGGGCCGGACTTGGCCGCCCGCGCCGCCACGCCGCGCCGCCGCAGCGCCGCCAGCAATGCCAGCGTGACCGTGGTCTTGCCCGAGCCGGAGCGCGGCGCGCCGACGACTATTCCGCGCGCCAAGGGGCCGCCTCCGCCAGTTCCGGCAACAGCGCCAGCAGCCGCGCCCGCATCGCGACAATGTGACCGACGACCAGGATCGCCGGCGTGCCCAGCTCCGCCGCCGCGAAATCCTCCGGCAGCGTGGCCAGGGTCGAGACCAGCACGCGCTGCGCGGGCGTGGTGGCGCAGGCCACGACCGCCGCCGGCGTGTCGGCCGCCATCCCCGCCTCCAGCAGCAGGCGCACGATGGCGGCGATATGCGTCAGCGCCATGTAGAAAATGATCGGCTGGCCGAGCCGCGCCAGCGCCACCCAGTCGATGCCCCCGGCCACCTCGCCGTCCTCCGCCCCGTGGCCGGTGGCGAGCACGAAGGCCTGGTTCACGCCGCGCAGGGTGGCCGGGATCAATGCCGCCGCCAGCCCGCCGATGCCGGCGGTGATGCCGGGGATCACCCGGAACGGGATGCCGTGCTCGGCCAGCGTCAGCGCCTCCTCGGCGCCTCGTCCGAACACGTAGGGGTCGCCGCCCTTCAGCCGCAGCACGCGCCGGCCCGCCCGCGCGAAGGCGATCAGCGTCGCGGTGATGTCCGCCTGACCGACCGAGGGCCGCCCGCCGCGCTTGCCGGCGAACACCAGTTCCGCGCCGGGCCGCGCCAGCGCCAGGATGCGCCCATCCACCAGCGCGTCGTGCACCACCGCGTCGGCCTGCGCCAGCGCCGAGAGCGTGTGCAGCGTCAGCAAGCCCGGATCGCCCGGCCCCGCGCCCGCGAGCCACACATGCCCCGCCGGCAGTTCCGGCATCTGGCGCAACAGCGATTGCAGGGCCGTATCCGTCATCGCACCACCCCCACCCCGTGACTCGCCACCGGCGCGGGCTTATACGCCGCGCCGTGCAACAGGAACGCCCATTGCGCCGGGGCTGGACCACCGGAACCTGCGCCACCGCCGCGACCAAGGCGGCGTTTGCCGCGCTGCTCGGCGGCACCTTCCCCGATCCGGTCGAAGTCACCCTGCCGCGCGGCGAACGCCCCGCCTTCGCGCTTGCCGAGGCCACGCTGGCCGAGGACGCGGCCACCGCCGGGGTGGTGAAGGACGCCGGCGACGATCCGGACGTGACGCATGGCGCGCTGATCCGCGCGAAGGTCGTGCGGGGCGCCCCGGGTTCCGGCGTGGTGTTCCGCGCCGGCCCCGGCGTCGGCACCGTCACCCGCCCCGGCCTGCCGCTGCCGCCGGGCGAGCCGGCCATCAATCCGGTGCCCCGGCAGATGATCCGCGCCGCGATCGCCGAGGTCGCCGCCGCGTTCGGCGCCACGCCCGACGCCGTGGTGGAAATCTCCGTGCAGGACGGCGAGAAGCTGGCCCAGCGCACGCTGAACGGGCGGCTCGGCATCGTCGGCGGTTTGTCGATTCTCGGTACCACAGGGATTGTGGTGCCGTTCTCCTGCGCGGCCTGGATCGATTCCATCCATCGCGGCATCGACGTGGCTCGCGCCATGGGCCTCGCACACATTGCCGGCGCCACCGGCAACACCAGCGAACTGGCGGTGCAATCGCTCTATGCCCTGCCGGAGACAGCCTTGATCGAAATGGGCGACTTCGTCGGCGGGATGCTGAAATACCTGCGCGCCCACCCGGTCCCGCGCGTCACCATCGCCGGCGGGATGGCGAAGATGACCAAGCTCGCGCAAGGCCGGCTCGACCTGCACTCCAAGCGCGGCGAAGCGGATTTCGCCGCCCTTGCCACGCTGGCGCGCGATGCTGGCGCGTCGGACGCCGCCGCCGCCCGCATCGCCGCCGCCAACACGGTGATGGAAGCCTTCGCTCTCGCGGATATCCCACTGGGCGACGTCGTCGCCGCGCGCGCCTGGGCCGTTGCCGCCGCCGCCCTGCGCCCGGCCGGCATCGAACTCGACATCGTGGTGTTCGACCGTGCCGGCGTGCTGGTGGGGCGCAGCGAGGTGCGGCCGGTCGCGTAGCGTTCGCGGCATCATCCGATCCCCCGGAACCGCCGCCGGTAGTCCGGGTCGTACAGCGCGCTCTCGCGAAAATCCGTCGCCCCCAGCGCGCGGCCGACGAACACCAGCGCCGTGCGCTCGATCGGCTCGGCCGCCACCGCCTCGGCGATGGTGGCCAGGGTCGCGCGCACGATGCGCTCATCGGGCCAGCTTGCCCGCACCACCACCGCCACCGGGCAGTCCGCGCCGTACAGCGGCGTCAGCTCCGCCACGATCCGCTCCAGCGCATGGATCGCCAGATGCACCGCGAGTGTTGCCCCCGTGGCACCGAACGCGGCCAGGCTCTCGCCCGGCGGCATGGCGGAGGCGCGGCCGGAGACGCGGGTGAGGACCAGGCTCTGCGCCACCTCCGGCACCGTCAGCTCCCGGCCCAGTGCCGCCGCGGCGGCGGCGAAGGCGGGGACGCCGGGGGTCAGCGTGTAGGGGATGCCGTGCCGCGCAAGCCTGCGGATCTGCTCGGCCACCGCGCTGTAGATCGACAGATCGCCCGAATGCAGCCGCGCCACGTCCTGCCCCGCCGCATGGGCGCGGACATACTCGGCCTCGATCTGGTCGAGCGTCATCGGCGCGGTATCGACGATGCGGGTGCCCGGCGCGCAATGCTCCAGCACCTCCGGCGGCACGATCGACCCCGCCCACAGACAGACCGGGCAGCGGGCCAGCAGGTCGCGCCCGCGAAGCGTCATCAGGTCGGCGGCCCCAGGCCCCGCGCCGATGAAGTGAACCGTCACGATACGTCCTCCGCCAGCGCGCATGTCGCGCGCTCTCCTGTGATACGGGCGAGCACAAGCCGCCCGCTTTCTCCCGCCGCCGCCAGCGCGCAGCCTTCGGCGACCGATCCGAATCCTGTCGCCCGCGCCGCCGCCGCCGAGCGGGTCTGGCAGCGCCCCTGCGCGCCCTGAAGCGCCGTTCGCGGCACCAGGATCAGCGGCACCGCCAGCCGCCTCGCCGCCTCGCGCGCGGCGTCCTCGGCCTTGAAGTCCGGCACCGCGAGGGCATCCACCGCGCGGCCCGCCCGCGCCGCCGCCGCCGCGATCACCGCGAGCAGATCCTCGGCGGCGCAGTCGCGGCGAAACCCGATGCCCGCGATCACGCGGCTCATGGTTTCGTCGCCGCCCAGATCGTCACCGTCATCGCGCGGCGGAACCCGTGCATGGTGCCAAGCCTGTCCAGCCGGTCCACCGAGATGCGGGTCAGCGTGCCGCCGCGCGCGGCTTGGGCTGCGAACAGCAGCGCCTCGGTCTCGATGGTCACGGCGTTCGCCACCATCCGCCCACCGGACTTCAGCGCCGCCCAGGCGGCATCCAGCACCCCCGCATCCCCCGCGCCGCCGCCAACGAACACCGCGTCCGGCGCGGGCAGCCCGGCCAGCGCCGCCGGCGCCTCGCCCACCACGATGTCCATTCCGGGTACGCCCAGGGCCAGCGCATTGCGCGCCGCGCGCGCCGCCCGGTCGGGCCGCGCCTCGATGCCGATGGCGCGGTTGGCTGGGTGGCACAGCGACCACTCGATGCCGACCGAACCGGACCCCGCGCCGATGTCCCACAGCAATTCCCCCGCGCGCGGCGCCAGCGCCGAGAGTGTCGCCGCGCGGACCTCGGATTTGGTGAGTTGCCCGTCGTTCTCGAAGAACGCGTCCGGCAACCCGCGTGACAGCGGGATCACCCGCGCCCCGGGCGCCGCCCGCACCTCCACCGCCACCAGATTGAGCGGGTCCACTCCGGCGGGCGGCCCGGCCTCGGCGGTGGCGATGTCGATCCCTTCGCGCGGTCCGCCGAGTGCCTGCAACACGTGCAGCACGGACGGCCCGAACCCGCGCGCGCGCAACATCCCCGCGAGCAGCGCGGGCGTGCCCGCGTCCGCCGACAGCGCGAGAATGCGTGCGCCGGGCTGCAACAGCGGCAGCACCGCCTCCATCGGCCGGCCGCAGAACGAGATCGTCGCCACCTCCTGCGCGGCCCAGCCGAGCCGGGCGCAGGCGAGCGAGAACGCGGACGGCGCTGGAATGCACAGCGTCTCCTTCGCCGGGACGACGTTGCGCAGCGTGGCGCCGATGCCGAAGCAGTACGGATCGCCGGACGCCAGCACGACCACTGGCTGGCCTCGCCGCGCCAGGATGGCCGGGAACGCATCCGCGAGCGGCGAGGGCCACGCCATCGCCTCGCCCCGGATCAGCGGCGCCGCCAGCGCCAGATGCCGCGCGCCGCCCACCACGAGCGCCGCATCCTCGATCAGCGCCCGCGCCGTCGGGGGCAGCCCCTGGACACCGTCCTCGCCGATTCCCAGGATGGCGAGCCACCTCATGCCACGTCCCCGGAACCGCGATGCACCTTCTGATCCTCGGCGGCACCACCGAAGCCACCGAACTCGGCCGCGCCCTGGCCGCCGATGCGCGCGTGCGCGCCACCATTTCGCTTGCCGGGCGCACGCAACGCCCGCTGCCGCAGCCCTTGCCCACGCGCACCGGCGGCTTCGGCGGGGCCGAGGGGCTGGCGCGCTACCTGACCGAACACCGCATCGACGCGCTGATCGACGCCACGCACCCGTTCGCCACGCAGATGACGCACAACGCCGTCGCCGCCGCGCGCATGGCCAGCACGCCGCTGCTCGTCGTGCTGCGCCCCGCCTGGCAGCCGGTCGCGGGCGATCGCTGGCATCGCGTGGCCAGCATGGCCGCCGCCGCCGAGGCGCTGGGCCCGGTCCCGCGCCGCGTGCTGCTCACCGTCGGCCAGAAGGATCTCGCGCCGTTCACCAACGCCCCGCATCGCTTCGTCCTGCGCTCGGTCGATCCGCCGCCGCCGGAGGTGCTGCCCCGCTCGGTCGAGTTCATCGCCGCGCGCGGGCCGTTCAAGGAGGCGGACGAGCGCGCGCTGCTGATCGACCAGCGCATCGAGGTGATCGTGACGAAGAACTCCGGCGGCACGGCCACGGAAGGCAAGCTCGCCGCCGCCCGCGCGCTCGGCCTGCAAGTCGTCATGGTCGAACGCCCCCCCGTGCCGCCGGTGGAGACGGTCGGCACAGTGGCCGAGGTTCTGGCCTGGCTCGACCACCGTCACGCCGGGGCGCTCCGGGGCGAGTAGAGCCATGTCCCGCCATCCGCCCGCGCGACGCGCCGCGTCGCCGCCGAGCCGATCAGCACCAGCGTGCGCATGTCCGCCCGCGCGGGGTCGGCCTCGGCCAGCGAGACGATCTCGACCCGTTCCTGCGGAAGGCTAACGGCATTCGCCATCGCGACGCAGGTCGCGGGCGGCAGGATTTTCCGCAATTCGTCGAACGCGGCCCCGAGTTGCCACGGGCGCGCGCGGGAGATCGGATTGTAGAGCGCGATGACGAACCCGGCCCCGGCCGCCGCGCGCAGCCGTGCCAGCACCGTCTCCCACGGCTTGAGATTGTCCGACAACGAGATGGCGCAGAAATCGTGCCCCAGCGGCGCGCCCAGCCGGGCGGCGGCGGCGAACATCGCGGAGATGCCGGGCAACACCCGCACCTCCAGCGCGCGCCACGCGGTATCGCCATGCTCGATCGCCTCGAACACCGCGCTGGCCATGGCGAACACGCCGGCATCGCCGGAGGACACCACGGCCACTTGGCGCCCCTCGGCGGCGAGGGTCAGGGCGTGGCGGGCGCGGGCCAGTTCCTCGCGGTTGTCGGTGATGTGCCGGGTCTGGCCATCGCGCGGCGGCACGCGGGCCACGTAGGTTTCGTAGCCCACGATATCGCTCGCCTCGGCCAGCGCCGCCGTGGCCTGCGGCGTGCGCAGATCCTCGGCCCCCGGCCCCAGGCCGATCACGGTCACGCTGCCGGTCATCGGGCGCGCTGCCGGCCGGGAACCAGCACCAGCGAGAAGTAGGGCGCGGGCGCGCCATCCAGCTCCGAGAGCTTGACCACGCGCTCGCCCGCCATGGTGCCGCGTTCGACATAGATCGCCCGGTCAGCGACGCCCGCGCGCGCGAGGGCAGCGCGAATCTTCGGCAGGTTGCGGCCGACTTTCATGATCACCGCCGCGTCGCAGCCTTCCAGCCGCGCCGCCAGCCGGTCCTCGTCCAGCGTGCCGGGCAGCACCGTCAGCACGTCGTCGCCGTGCGTGATCGGCGTGCGCGCGGCGGTCCAGCAACCGCTCATGCCGGACACGCCGGGGATCACCTCGGCGCGGAAGGTGCCGCGCAGCCGGTCGAACAGATACATCGCCGAGCCGTAGAAGAACGGGTCGCCCTCGCACAGCAGCGCCACGTCGTCCCCGGCATCGAGCCGCGCCGCCACGCGCGCGGCGCACTCCTCGTAGAATTCG
>JAKBCB010000213.1 GCA_021808185.1 Pseudomonadota bacterium | reverse complement strand
CGAACTTGCCGGCGCGCAGCGGCGACACGCGCGGATCGGCCGGATCCTGGCCGGCTGGCAGATAGCACGCGAGATCCTGCGCGATCGTGGCGCGATCGACCAGGAAATCGGCCTCGTCCACGCGCCGGACGGCCCCCGCCCAGTCCAGGATGGGGCAAAGCAGCACTTGCAGGGCAATCCGGCCCGGTCCGGCCCTGACCAATTCCCGGGTGGCGGCGACGGCGAGCGTCGCGCCGGCGGATTCCCCCACGATGCCGATGCGCGCGGGATCGATCCCGAGCGCGGGCGCCTCGGCCAGCGCCCAGCCAAGGGCCGCGATGGCATCCTCAAGCGCGGCGGGAAAGACATGCTCCGGCGCGCGCCGGTAATCGACGGCCAAAACCCGACAGCCGCTCGTGGCGGCGAGCGCGCGGCACAGCGCGTCGTGGGTGTCGAGGTCGCCGCAGACAAAGCCACCGCCGTGCAGGAAAACGAGCCCCGGCCCAGCCGCCCGGGCCGCGTCGGGAACATACAGACGCAGCCGTGGGCCGCTTGGCACGGCATGCGCCGCGACGCGCACGCCGCTGGTGTCGGCATCGGTCGCGGTCAGGCGCAGCAAGGCGGCGAAACCGTCCCGTCGCGCCGGCATATCGCTCCCCCGCCGGCCGGTGAGCGCCAGGGTCTGCACCAGACGCTGGGCGTGCCGGTCCAGCGGCATCATTACAGTCGAAGCGCGGCGCGAACGTCGGCGGGCCAGTCCGCCGTGTCGAGCCCGTGGGTCGCGAACATCGCCACCGCGAGCCGATCCATCCCGAAGGCCGCGCAACCGGTGTGAATCGGCGCGCCCGTCGTGTCGTGAATATCCCAGGTCAGGCCGAAATGCTCGCGGTGATAGTTGAAGCTCATGCAGGCCGTCGGCTTATCCTCGCCGTAGATCGGCACCAGCAGCTCGAACTTCAGCGCCTGCTGGACCTGGCTGATTGCCTTGATGCGTCCCTCGCGCCCGAAGAACGGATCGTTCGCCGGGGCGATCTGGCACGCAAGGCCGAGCCGCGCGGCAATCGCCTGGCCGGTCTCGATCCAGCGTGTGCGGAAGCCGACGATCTGGTCCGCGGTGCCGATCCGGACATACTCGCGCATACGGAACGATTGCAGCCGGTCCAGCTGGCGCGATGGTTCGCGCCGGAAACAATCGCAGGCGACGTCGAACAGCAGCCCGCCGGCGGGGACAGGGCCGCGCGTGGCCACCATCGGATAGATCGGATAGCAGGCGGCCGGTGTCAGCACGAGGTCCGCCGGCAGCAGGGACGCGGTCCAATCGCCGCCGGTTTCATGCCGCTGCGCCGCCGCCATGATCTCCGCATCGCTGCCGGAAAGGGCGCAGACGCAGCCGAGCAGGTTGGGAAAGCTCTTGAGGTAGCCGGACCGTTCCAGATCGCTCCGGCTCATCACCGGGGGCAGGCGCAGGATCTCCGCCTCTGGCGCGCGATATTCGGTGATCAGCGCGGCGAGACGTTCGACCACGTTCTCATAGAGCCCGCTGCGTCCATACACGCCGTCCACGCCCATGGTCCGGAACAGCGTCGCGGCGAACGTCGCGTCCGGCGTGGCCCGCGTCACAGGGCTTACTGGTGCATCCATGTCCGAGTGACCCTTTTCTTCAGAAATGACGCGCGTCAGGCCGAGAGCGAGGTGGGCACGGCGGTCAGCAGCGTGGTCGTGGCGAGGTTGGCCAGAATCCGGTCGTTGCTGATCATGATCGGCGAGGACAGCACGTCGCGCAGATGCCGGCCGACGCTGAACGGGGAATCGTTGCGGTAGCCCGAAAGCCCGCAGGTGCGCACCGCTTCGAGCACGATGGCCACCGCCGTCTCGGACGCCTGCACCTTGGTCAGCGTGATCATGGTCTGGAAGTCGCGGGCCATGAGCGCCGCGTCATCGCCCGCCGCCTGTTCGTATGTGCGCAACGCCGTTGCGATCATGCCGCGCAGCGTGTGCAGTGCCGCGGTAGCCTTGGCCAAATGCGCCGCGCCCGGTGGCATCGCGCCGGCGTTCTCCCGCGCCGCGCGGCGGACAAAGGCGCGCGCACGCTCGACGGCGTCGGCGGCGATCCCGGCCCACACGCCGGACCAGGCGAGGTGAGAGACGGGAACCATGCTTTGCGGGTGAATGCGCTCGTACGGCTCCGGCATGATCTGCTCCGGCACGCCGGTTGCGCGCAGGTCGAAGCCGGTGCTGCAGGTGCCACGCATGCCCAGCGTGTCCCAGCTGTGCGTCTGGCTGAGCGCATAGTCGTCGCTCTGGAAGACAACCAGCACCTGATCGGACGGCGCGGCATCTGCCGCGCGGCGCGCCGTGGTGACGATCACGTCCGCCTCGGCGCCGTAGGAGACGACACTGGCCGCGCGGTGCAGGCGAATGCGACCGTCGTCGTGTTCGACCGGCGCGGCGCTCGACCGTACATTGCCGCCCGCCGAGCCTTCCGTCGTTGACGAGGCGAACAGCAACTGCTCGTCGCCGAGACGCCGCAACAGCGCCCGCTGCCAGGGGGCCCGCTGTCCATGCCGCAGGACGCAGGCAACGCAGGACTGATGCATGGCGTAGATCATCGCCGCGGAAGCGCAGGCCTGGCCGAGCCGGTAGCTGATATCGACAATATCCGCGAGGCTCGCGCCCTCGCCGCCAAGGTCCGGCGGCAGCATCACGCCCATCAGCCGCTCGGCGCGCAAGGCCGCGAACGCCTCCGTGGGGAAGCGGGCCTCACGATCCACCGCGTCCGCCGCGGCGGCGGCGATCGCGACGACACGCTCGACGCGCGCCGCGAAATCCCCGCCCGCCCGCCGGGGCGGATCAAGAGGTGCCGCGATCGTCATTTCCAACACGGAGTGATTCATCGTGGACCCCCCACCTGAGACATGACCAGCTTAGAATCGATCTGCTTGACGCGGTGATCACGAGCGTCGCGATTTGCCACGATCACGGCGTGATCCGTTTTGACCGTAGTGGTAGCCGTAGCCGTAGCCGTATTCGTACAGGCCGACCTTCGAGACATCGACCTTGTTGAGCATCACGCCAACCAGCGGGGCGTTGATGGTGCGGAGGACTTTGACCGCCTGTTCCGCCAGCTTCTTCGTCGTGGCCCGCCATTCCACCACCAGGATCGTGGCGTCCGCGTGCTTGGCGATCACCAATGCGTCCGAGACCGGCAGCACGGGCGGGGTATCGAGGATCACCAGCCCATAATGCTGCGTCAGGTCGCGCAGCAATGCCTCGAACCGCTTCGAGTTCACCATGTCGGGCCGGGGCAGGAAGGCGGAGCCCGCGCCGATCACGGCGAGAGGCATGTCGTCCAGTTCACGGATGACCGACCGGTAGGGCTTATTGAGCTCCAGGATGTCGGCAAGCCCTTCCTTGCCGCGCAGATCGAACATCGCGGACAGCGAGGATGAGCGCAGATCGACATCGATCAGCACGGTGGGAACGCCGGCCGTCGCGGCCGATATCGCCAGCGCGGCCGCCGTGGTGGATTTGCCCTCGCCGGGAATCGATGATGTCACCTGCAGGATGGAAGGATGGCCATCGGCGGATATGCGCAGGTAGGCGCGCAGCGTGCGCAGGCTCTCGGCGAAATGCGACAATGGCTTGCGCGCCGCGTAGTCCGCGACGCTGGCGCGGCGGCGCGGAGATGCCAGATCGCGCCGGCGCAGCAGCGGTATGCCCCCGAACACCAGCAGGCCCAGCCGGCGCTCCACCTCGGCGACGCTGACGAATCGGCTTTCCAGCAGCGTGGGCGCCAGCGTGAACCCGAGGCCGAGCAGCAGGAACCCCGCCCCGCCGCCCAACGGAAGGATGAGCGGCTTGGGCCAGCTGGGCCGGTCGGGAATGTCGGCGCGGGAAATGACGCGAGCTTCCGGCTCCTCGCGCGTCTGTTGCTGCTGCACGTCGCGCAGGCGCGTGAGAAGCGAGTCGTGCAGGGTGCGATTGGCCTCGACGACCCGCTGTGCATCGCGAAGCTGGATACGGCCATCGCTCTTGGCGGTGCTGTTCTCGATCGCGGCACTCTGCGCCAACTGGTTGCGCAGGTCGCGCTCCCGCGCGGCGGCGGTCTCATATTCGGCGCGCAGGCCATCGACGATGCGGCCAACCTCGGCATTGATCTGCCGTTGCAGCAGCGCATCCTGGTCGCGCAGACGGCGCACCTCGGGGAAGGTGTCGGCGTAGATGCGCGACTGGTCGGCCAGCTTGGAGGCCACGTCGGCTTCGGTCTTGCGCAGGTTCTCGATGACGTGGGAATTCGCCGCCTCTGGCAGCCCCTCCAGGCTGCCGCCGGCGGCGCGGATGCGATCCGCCTGTTCGTAGCGCGCCCTGCGCGAGGCGAGATCCGTCTGCGCCTGCGTCAGTTGCGTGTTGATATCGCTGACCGCCTGGCGATCCGTTGTCACACCCGCGCCGCGGTCGGTGTCCACCAATCCGAATTTCCGCCGGACCGCCTCGACCGCTTCCTCGCTCTGCATCAGTTGCTTGCGGGCCTCGTCCACGCGATCGGCGAGCCAGACGATGTCGCGCTGGATCGCGGTGCGCTTGAGCGTGATCTGGTCGTCGAGATACGTGTCCGCGACGGCCTGTGCGAGTTTCTGCGCCATCTCGGGGTTGGAGGACGAGGCGCTGACGGTCAGAACGTAGGTCACTCCGACACGCTCGGCCCGGACCACCTTCTCCAGCCGCCCCAGCGCCCGTTCCTCGCGCGTTTGCGTATCATTGGGCGGGGTGAACGGCGCCGTGACCGGCAGGAAGGCCAGCACCTTGGCGCGGAGCGACACGGGCGGGTCGCCGAACTCGGGAGTATCCGCAAGCTTCAGATCCCGGACCACGCGACGGAGCAACTCGGACGACTCGATGATGGAGACAACGCTCGCGATCTTCGAGCTGTCCACCAGGACGGTCCCGAACTGGGCCTCAGCGCCGAACGCGTCGGCGCGGCGGGGATCGAGCAGGATCTCCACGAAGCTCGTGTAGCGGGGCTGGATCGCGGACTGGAGCCACACGCCGGCAGCCACGCCGATGATCGCGAGCAGGATCGGCACGTAGAAGCGTCGCCGCAGGGTACGGAAAATCAGGCCGAGATCGAATGCCGAGCCTTCGGCGGACGCCTGCGACTGGGACGGCACGGCGACACCGCTGGCCGGGACCAGCATGGTTGGCGCGGCGCCACGGTGGTCGTGCGTGAAGGCGGACTGAGAGGTTCCCCGGTTGGTCGTCGGCATGTCAGTACGCATTACGGTCGAAAAGAACGAGCAGCGCCGTGCGGGCGATGATCCAGAGATCGAAACCGAGCGACCAATTCTCGATGTAGTCGCAATCCAGCTCGACGCGACGCCGCAGCTTCTCCAACGTATCAACCTCCCCGCGACTTCCACTGATCTGGGCCAGGCCCGTGATTCCGGGCTTAAGGCGATGGCGCGCCGCATAATCCTCGAGCGCCTCGTGCACCGGCAGGCCAACCGTGGTCATGCCCAGCGCATGTGGCCGCGGCCCAACGATGGACATGTCGCCACTCAGCACGTTGAAGAGCTGCGGCAGCTCGTCGAGACTGGTGCGACGCAGAAACCGGCCGACCCGCGTCACGCGGCGGTCGTCGCGCGATGTCTGCCGCGCCGCCGCCTGATCGGCCATGTGCGCGTGCATCGTGCGGAATTTCCACACTTTGAACGTGCGGCCATTGAAGCCGGCGCGGTCCTGGCGAAACAGCACGGGGCCGGGACTGTCGAGTTTGATGGCGACACTGATGGCCACGAGAACCGGGAGCAGGAACACCACCAGGGCGCCCGAGACGGCCAGATCCTCGGCCCGCTTCAGGAATATCTGCCACGTCGTTAGCGGTCGGCAATCGACTTCGACCGTGGGCAGCATGCCGATCCGGTCCACATGCAGCAGCGGCGCCTGCACCTGCTGGAGGTCCGGCAGCAACGTGACATCGATCGCGAACCGCGTCAGGCGCGCGAGCAGCGCGTTGGCGTCGGCGACGGAATTGGTGAAATGGCCGATCACCACACGGTCCACCGCACCCTGGCGTACCATGCCATCGAGCCACTCGGATGCCTGCGGCCCATGCAGATCGGCAAGGTCGGCGGCGGCGACCACCCGCAGATGGCCACGGCTCTCGCGCTCGACCGCGTCGGAGAGGCGGTAGGCGGCGCGGACCGAGTCGGCGAGGACCACGACGCGCTCGAGGCAATCGCCGAGCCGTAGGCGGCGGAGCAGGTACGCGCGCCACGCCACGCGGCTCAGCCCGGCCCAAACGAAAACGGTCGTCGCCCAACTGAGAAACCAAACCCGGGAGACACCGCCGATGACATTCAGCGCGAAGCCGCTCAGCAACAGGATCCCGAAAGCCAGGACGCAGGTGGCGAAGGCACGCAACAGCAGATGGCGCAGATCGCCTTGCACCGTCGCGCGGACATAGAGATTCTGCATGTACGCGCTGAACGGCCAGGCCAGCAGGAAGCCCGCGAGCCCGGTCCAGAGCTGTTGCCAGCTATAGCCGAGCGGCTGGCCGTAATCGGCGAAAATGAGGATCGCGGACCCGAGCGAGACCACAACGTCCGAGACGATCA
>JAKBCB010000212.1 GCA_021808185.1 Pseudomonadota bacterium | reverse complement strand
CCAGCGCGCATGGGCAAGCAGATCCACCAGCCCGAGCAGGCGCAGGCACAGCGACAAGCCGAGCGTGCTGCCGAGGCCCACGCTGCGGTCCACCGCCGCCGCCCAGCAGCTTGCGTCCGGGTCGGCGAGTGCCAGGTCGGTCGTGCCGCCATCGGCGCGGGCGAAGCGGAAGAAACGCGGCGCGCCCCAGGCTTCGGCCGAGGCCGCGGCGCGGGCCGCATCCCAGGCATTCGCCAGATCCCGCCCGCGCACCGGCGGCAGCGCCTCGGGCGCGATCGCGACCAGATAGGTGAATGCTCCGTCCGCGCGGGCCTGCACCCGCACGGCGGCCGCGTGCGGCGCCTCGCTCATCGGCTCAACATGGCCCGGCGGGCGGCTCGGCGCCACCCTGCCTTGTGGGGGGCCGCTCAGCCGATTTCGGCAGGGCGCAAGTGGCTCGGCAGGGTGGCCAGACTGTCCACGGTGTCGAAATCGCGCAGCACCGCGTCGTCGCCGATTTCCGCTTCCGCCACCTGTTCCTCGTGCCGGCGCAGCAGCGCGCGGGCGCCGGCGTCGCCGTCCAGGCCAAGGATGTCGGCGAAATAGGTACGGCTCCACAGGATCGGGTTGCCGGCGCGGCCCTGGTGCGTCGGCACCACGATGGAGCGGCCCTCGTCCGGGTCCCAGGCGTCGATCACCCGGTCGAGCATCCGCCCGGTCACCAGCGGCATGTCGCCCAGGCAGACCAGCGCCGCCGCGGCCGTCTCCGGCAGCGCCGCGATGCCGGTCTTCAGGCTGGCCGACAAGCCGCTCGCGTAGTCCTCGGCATGCACGAACGTCACCGGCCGGTTGGCCAGGGCCGCGCGGATGTCCGCGTCGCGGTGGCCCGTCACCACGATGATCGGGCGGGCGCGGCTGGACAGGATGTTGTCCACCACGCGGGCCACCATCGGCTTGCCGGAGCGGTCGGTGACGAGCAGCTTGTTGTAGGGCGCCATGCGGCTGGACTTGCCCGCCGCCAGCACCACCGCCGCCACCGCCGGGCGCTTGCGTTCCGGCTGGGGCGCGGCGGCCGCCTTGGCGCGCGGCAGCGGGCGGTCGGTGTCCTTCAGCAGCCCGCCGACGCCCATGCGCATGATCTCCGCCGGCCCCACCGGCAGCCCGGCGAACACCCGGTGCAGCACGAGGTCGATCCCGTTCGGCTTCGGGCTGCGCGCGCAGCCGGGCAGCACCAGCGCGGTCACGGCGCCGATCCGGCCGATGCAGATCAGGTTGCCGGGATCGACCGGCATGCCGAAATGCAGGATCTCGCCACCCGCGCGCACCACGCCCTCCGGCCCGACATCGCGCCGATCCACGGTGGCCGAGGCGCCAGCCACCAGCAGCAGCTCGGCCCCCGCGCCGAGCATCCGCCGCAGCGCCGCCGCGATGGCATCCGGTTCGTGCGGACAGGTGAGCGGCGCGAGCAGGCTGCCGCCGAGGGCGGTCACGCGCTGGCGCGTTGCCGCGATGGTACCCTCGATGACACTTTCCTTCAGCCCGCTCAGTTCGCTCAGCGCCAGCCCCACTTTCAGTGGCAGGAACGGATGCAGGGACAATCCGCCGCCGCGCTCCTGGCTTGCCGCCTCGACATGCGACAGCACGGCGCCGGGCACCGCGAACGGGATCACCTTGATCGTCGCCACCATGTCGCGGGCGGCAACGACGGAAAAATCCGGAAGCGTCGCGACCGTCAGCGCCTCGTGCAGCAGATTGACGGCATCCACGCGGGCAGCATCGACGCGCAGCAGCCCGGCGGTCTCGGCGTGCAGGTTGACCCGCCCGGTGCCGGCCCGCCCGGGGCTGAGCCCCGGCGCGCCGAGGGCCGCCGCGAGCCGGACGGCGGCCTCGTTCTCGGCCACGTCGCCGGGTTCGAGCCGGGCGGCGATCACCTCGTTCCGCCCGGCGGCGCGCAGGGCCGCGATGGCGGCCTCGTCCAGCACAAGGCCCTTGCGCAGCATCCGGTCCGGCAGGCGATGGCTGTGCGCGAGCACGCAGCCCAGGGCATCGGCCAGCGGGAAGGCGGCAAAGATCACGCGGCGTCCCGCGTCGCCGGTGCCGGCTGCACCAGCGGCGCCCCGCGCCGGACGGCGACGATCTCGGCCAGGATCGACAGCGCGATCTCCGGCGCCGTGACCGCCTCGATCGCCAGACCCACCGGCCCCCGGATGCGGGCCAGCGCCGCCTCGTCATGGCCGAGGTCGCGCAGCCGCTTGAGGCGGGCGGCGTGGGTTTTCCGGCTGCCGAGGGCACCGATGTAGAAGGCGGGGCTTTTCAGCGCGCGGTCCAGCGCCGGGTCGTCGAGCTTGGGGTCGTGCGTCAGCGTCACCACCGCCGAGCGCGCGTCCGGCGCGAGCCGGTCCATCGCCTCGTCCGGCCAGTCGGAGCTGACACTGACGTTGGGGAAGCGCTCGTCGGTGGCGAAGGACCGGCGCGGATCGACCACGGTGACGGCATAGCCGAGCAGGGCGGCCATCGGCACCAGCGCCTGCGCGATGTGCACGGCGCCGACGACGATCAGGCGCGGCGGTGGGTTGTGGACGTGCAGGAACCAGTCGCCGTCCGCCAGTTTCACCGTGCCGGTCTCGTCGCGCTGGAGCGCCCGCGCGCCGGCCGCAGCCAGTTCGGGCGAGGCTTTGGGGTCTGGCAGTAGGATTTGCTCGCCGCTCGGCAGTTTCGTGGCCAGCACCACCGGGCGCTTGGCCGCGCGCGCCTCGGTCAGCGCCGCCAGGACGTCCGGGGTCACAGGAATTTCTCCACGAACACTTTGACCTTGCCGCCGCAGGCGAGCCCCACTTCCCAGGCGCGCTCGTTGCTCACGCCGAAATCCAGCAACTGCGGCGCGCCGCTGGCGATGGTCAGTTGCGCCGCCTCGGCCACCGCCCCTTCGATGCAGCCGCCGCTGACCGAGCCGGCCATTTTGCCGGATTTGGTGATCGCCAGCCGGCTGCCGGCCGGACGCGGGGAGGAGCCCCAGGTTTCCGTCACCGTCGCGACCGCGACCTGTTCCCCCTCGGCGCGCCACTTCGCGGCCACCGACAGAATGTCCTCGACCTCGGAAAAGCTCATGCGGCCGTCCTCCATCGTTCCATCCCGCCACGCGGCATCGGGCGGGACAGCGTTGCCACCAGATCGCGCAGGCTGGCCAGATTGTGCACCGGGCGGAACTCGTCCACATGCGGCAGCATCGCGCGGATGCCTTGCGATCTGGGCTGGAACCCGTCCCACCGCAACAGCGGGTTCAGCCATACCAGCCGCGAGCAGGACCGATGCAGCCGGTCCATGGCCTCGGCCAGCCCCTTGGCGCCCTCGCGGTCCAGCCCGTCCGTCACCAGCAGCACCACGGCGCCCTGGCCGAGCACGCGGCGCGACCAGTCGCGGTTGAACCGCTCCACCGCCTCGCCGATCCGCGTGCCGCCGGACCAGTCGGGGACGGCGTGGGAGACCATCTGGAACGCGACTTCCGCGTCGCGGTGGCGCAGTTGCCGCGTGATGTTCGACAGGCGCGTGCCGAACAGAAAGGTGGACACATGATCCCTGTCGTTCGCGACCGCGTGCAGGAAGTGCAGCAGGATCTGGGCGTAGCGGCTCATCGAGCCGCTGATGTCGCACAGCACCACCAGCGGCGGCGGCCGCTCGACCTTGCGCGTCGCGGCGATGTCGAAGATCTCGCCGCCGTGGCGCAGGCTGTTGCGGATGGTCGCGCGCAGATCGGTGTGCGGCCCCGATGGGTCGGGGCGGCGGCGGCGGGTGCGGCGCATGTCGAGCGGCAGCGCGAGCTTGCGGATCTCGCTCTTGGCCTGCGCGATCTCCTCGGCGCTCATCGCCTCGAAATCCATGGTGTTGAGGCGTTCCCGCTCCGAAACGGTGAACGTCGCCTCGATCTTTTCTTCCTGCTTCACATCCGGCGGTGGCTCGCGCTTCGGCTGCATCGCCTCGGCGAGGCGGCGGCTGCCGGGCGGCGCCTTCTCCGGCGGCGGTTCCTTGCCCCCGGCGAGCATTTCCAGCGCCTTGGCTGCGTTTGCCGCCTCCGGGTCGCGCCAGAACATGGCGAACGCCTGATGGAACAGGTCTTCATGCTCGTGGCGATGCACCATGGTGGTGCGCAGCGCGGTGCGCACCTGCGCGCGACTGCCCACGTCCACCAGTTGCACCGCCTGTTGTGCAGCCAGCATGTCCGACGGCCCCACCGGCAACCCCGCGCGCCGCAGCAAGCGGGCGAAGTGCATGATGTTGTGCGGGAGTTTCCCGGTTTCGGCGGCGGTCATGGGCCGGTTCGGGCGGGGCCGTCACCCCTCCCCCGTCCCCTCCCGCAAGGGGAGGGGGGAAGGAAGCTCCCTCTCCCCTTGCGGGAGGGGGCTGGGGGGAGGGGGCTGGCTCCGAGCCTCATTCGAACGGGTTCTTCGGCGCCGCCGCTGCCTTGGCGTCCGTCACCAGCCGGGCCGCCTCGGCGCCGCGGATTTTGGCGATGTCGTCCTGGTATTTCAGCAGCACGCCCAGCGTCTCGTCCACGGCGGCGGGGGCGAGTTCGTGCGCGTCCAGATGCATCAGCGCCGCCGCCCAGTCGATCGTCTCGGCCACGCCGGGCAGTTTGAACAGGTCTTCCTTGCGCAGCCGCTGCACGAAGGCGACCACCTCGGCCGAGAGCTTCTCGCTCACCCCCGGCGCCTTGCGGGCCAGGATCTCGCGCTCGCGCTTGGCGTCGGGGTAATCGACCCAGTGATACAGGCACCGCCTGCGGATGGCGTCGTGCACCTCGCGCGTGCGGTTGGAGGTCAGCACCACCACTGGCTTGGTCTTGGCGTGGACCGTGCCGTACTCGGGAATGGTGATCTGGAAGTCGGCCAGCACTTCCAGCAGGAACGCCTCGAACGGCTCGTCCGCGCGGTCGAGTTCGTCGATCAGCAGCACCGCCGGCGGCTGGTCCGGGTCCACCGCCGAGAGCAGCGGCCGGGCTTGCAGGAACTCGCGGGCATAGATGTCCGAGGTGAGCGCCTGCCGGTCGGCGCTGCCGGATGCCTCGGCGATGCGGATGGCCATGAGCTGGCGCGCATGGTCCCACTCGTACGCCGCCGCCGACAGGTCCAGCCCGTCATAGCATTGCAGCCGCACGAGACGCCGGTTCAGGCCGCTGGCCAGCACCTTGGCGATCTCGGTCTTGCCGGTGCCCGGTTCGCCTTCCAGGAACAGCGGGCGTTCCATGGCCAGCGCGAGGTGGACGGTGGTGGCCAGCGCCGTGTCGGCGACATAGCCGCCGGCCGCGAGCAACGCGGCCGTGTCGGCGACAGAGGCAGGGATCACTACAGGTAGCTTCCGAAGATGAGGGCGAAGATCGCCAACCAGATGATGCCGCCGATCCAGAAGACAATCGGGTAGCCGAACGGCGCGCGCGGGATCAGGTCGAGCACGCTGATCTTGGCCACCGCCGGCATGGGCGCCGGGGCGGGCGCGGCGGCGCCGGCCCCGGCCGGCACCAGCGCCACCACTTCGGCGGCGAATCGGGTGAAGAAGGCGTCCGCCATCTGCTTGGCGGTGGCGTCGATCAGCCGCGCGCCGAGCTGGGCGATCTTGCCGCCGACCTGCGCCTTGACATCGTAGGTCAGCAGCGTGCCCTCGCCGTCATCGACCAGCCGGACCACGGCGCCGCCCTTGGCGAACCCCGCGACTCCGCCCTGGCCCTCGCCCTCGATGCGGTAGGAATTCGGCGGGTCGAGGTCGAGCAACTGCACCTTGCCGGTGAAGCGGGCCGAGATCGGCCCGATCTTCACCGCCGCCGTGGCCTTGAGGTCGGTGTCGGAGGTCTTTTCCAGGCTTTCGCAGCCTGGGATCGAGGTTTTCAGCGTGTCTGGGTCGTTCAGGGCTTGCCAGACGGTTTGGCGCGGTGCGGCGATGCGCCGCTCGCCGGTCATGTCCATGGGTTCGGTCTCCGTTGCGGGGGCGGCGGACCACGCGCGTCCGGCCGGTCGGGACGCAATCGAGCCTTGGCGCCGCGGCCTGTCAATGCCGTCCGTGGTCGTATCCGCCCCGCTCCGCCGCAGCTTTGCCGCTGCCTAGACCCCGTCCGGCGGCGCGAAGCACTGCACGCGGCCCTGGTACAGCCACAGGATCGGGGTGCCCATCGGGTTCAGCCCCCGCGTCACCTTCTCCTCCGGCACCGCGAGCCAGCGTTCCGGCTCGTCCGGGAAATGCTCCTTGGTGACATGCACCTCCCAGTGATCCTCGCTGATCCGCGCTTCCACCGGGCGGCCGTCGCCGATGTCGCAGCACCAGCGGCCGAGCAGGTCGTGCTGACTGGTCACCCATTGTT
This sequence comes from Pseudomonadota bacterium, assembly GCA_021808185.1. GTDB lineage: Bacteria > Pseudomonadota > Alphaproteobacteria > Acetobacterales > Acetobacteraceae > CAJCJG01. Next base: position 278 of record JAKBCB010000212.1, on the reverse strand, counting down.
GATACGGGTGCATGATCTTCCAGTCCTCGCTGTCTTGCGGCGGCGGCGCGGCGCGGGCGGATGGGCCGAGGGCGACCAGGGCCATGGCGGCCAGCATGGCGATGGGACGAACGGCGAGGGGAGTGGTCATCGGCGCGTTCCTCTCGGAGAAGGAAGGCCCGGCCGAGGCTGGCCGTGCCCGAACGACGGTCGTTCACCCGGCTAGCTTCGTCGGCGACGGTCCTCTCGAGATGGAGATGCGCGCAACGACGGAGCCACCCGGCGATGCCGGATGCGCG
>JAKBCB010000211.1 GCA_021808185.1 Pseudomonadota bacterium | reverse complement strand
TCTAGGTTATCGACGTTGGGGTCCATGCCGATGGCGTGCACCACCATGTCGAACGGGATGGTGATCGGTCGCTTGACCAGCGTGTCTTCGCCCTTGACGATCAGGCGTTGGCCGTTGGAGGTGACTTCGGCGATGCGCGCCTTGATGTATTTCACCTTCCATTTTTCCTGGCTCTCCCAGTAGTACTTGTCCTCGTACAGCCCGAAGGTGCGGATATCCATGTAATAGATGTACACGTTGCATTTCGGCAGATGCTCGCGGATCTCCATGGCGATGTTGGCGGAGACCGTGCAGCAGATCTTGGAGCACCATTCGCGGCCGATCTGGCGGTCGCGCGAGCCGACGCAGAGCAGGATGGCCACACGCTCCGGCGCGCGCCCGTCCGAGGGGCAGCGGATGCCGGCGCCGCTCGACATCATCTGCTCGACTTGCGTCGTGGTGACCACATCGGGGTAGGTGCCGAAGCCCCATTCCGGCTTGTTCACCGAATCGAAATGCGTGAAGCCGGTGCAGAGGATCGCGCTCGCCACCCGCAGTTCTGGCCCATTGGCGATGCGGGCGCGAAAATCTCCGGCCTCGCCCGTGAACTCCGCGATGCGCACCCCGCGATGGATCTCGATCAGCGGGTTGCTTTCCACGCGGCGGACCATGCCGCCGATGGCATCGCGCGCCCATTCGCCGGAGGGCACGAGCTTGGCGTAGCCCGAGAGGATCGGCGCGCCACCCAGACGGTCCGCCTTGTCGGCGAGGATCACGCGCTGGCCGGCGCTGGCCAGCGCATGCGCGGCCGACAACCCGGCGGGGCCGGCGCCGAGCACGAGCACGGGCGCGCTCACTGCGCGGCCTCCATCCCAACCGCGCGTGGCGGCGGCACGTAGCCCGGGCCGGAGGTGATGGCGAGCCTGGGATCGTACAGCGTCTCGCCGCGCCCGGCGGCGACCTCGGTGAGATAGGTCTGGAATTCCGCCTTCGCCTTCTCCCAGTCGATGCCGAGCTTTTCCAGCAACTGCTCGAACGGCGAGGCGTGCCAGTGCAGTTGCGCGAGCTTGTACGGATGGGCACCGCACATCAGCGCCGCGAACTGGCAATCGGCCATCACCGCCAGCTCGTACACCTTGTCCACGGCGCGTCCGATCCACTGGTTCTTGTCGAGCGTGGTGATGCAGCCGGTGTCGTGGCCGATCATCACGTCGGAATGGGCCTCGTCAACCGCGACGCGGATTTTCCGGTCGATCGCGAACGAGCGGGTGAATTCGCGTTCCCCGATGATGTGGCGGAAGCCAAAGCCGCAGCAATCGTACCAGGTCGAATAGTCGATCACCTGCGCGCCAAGCGTCTGCAACAGCCCGGTGGAGACGGCGACGCGATTCCCGTCCATCACGGTGTCGTCGTAGATCACGTCCTCCGGCACCATCTTGTAGACGTGGCAGGCGGGATGCACGGTGGCGCGGATGTGGCTGCAATCGAGTGTCTTCTTCTCGGCGATGCGTTCGCGCATCACATGCAGCCATTCGGAGTAGTGCACCACTTCCTCCGGGATCAGCAGCTTGCCGTCGATCAGCCGGCCGAGCTTGCCGAGGATCTTCTTGACCTGCGCGCGGAGTTCGGGCGATTGCAGCAGATAATTGCGCATCTCCTTGTAGTTGCCGAACGAGGTGCCGCAATGCACCAGCGGGAAGTAGTAGCCTTCCGGCAGGCCCCGCGCCTTGGCCGAGACGTAGGCCTGATGGAAGTTGCGCAGGAACACGGCGGCGAGGCTGACGACATTGCCGATGCCGGAGCCGTGGTAGTTCCACGCGGTGCAGGATGTCTGATCGGTCTCGTCGAGATATCGCGTGTCGAGCCGGTTCATCAGCCACATCAGCGAAGTCGGATAGCCCGGAATATTGCCGCACTGGCCGCAGGATTTATGATGCCAGAGCTGGTTCGTCGGAATCCGCTTCCGCCAGCCGTACAGCGTGCGGGCCGTCACCGGCTCATGCTGGTCGGTGATGCGATGCACGACGATCTCGCCCTCGCGTTCGAGATCCCACATCAGATCCCGCGTGTCTGCGACGCGGTCCTTGCCGGTCAGCATGGTACGGCGGTCGATCTTCGCCTCGACCCATTCGGTGGCGGTGCGCGCCTCGGCCGGGGTCAATGACGACGGCCGCCATTCCGGGCCAAAGCCGGCATAGGCTTCCTGGGTCTGCGGAGGCTTTTCCATGAACATTCCTCGCGGTGGGGCGGGCGTCAGTCGTCCTGCTCGTCCAGCCAGTCCTGATATTCTTCGCGCTTTTCTTCCATCACATCGACGATCACGTCGAACAGGTTCTCGTCGATGGTTTCAAGCTGATCGAGCACACCGGTGGCTTCCCAGATGGTGTACAGCTCGACGGACGTCTTGAGATTGACCACCCAGGCGGTATCCATGGTGTGCAGCGTGGGGACCGGAATTGCCTTGCGCAGCACATCGAGCGGCGCATCGACCTTACAGATATTCGGCCCCCAGTCCGGGAACGCGTCGGGCGTGATCATGTTGGGGGCAAGCTGGTTGCCGGTCGAGATCACCTTGAGCAGCACGCGGGTGAACGGGCGCAGCGCATCCTTGGCGGATTGCATGCCGTGCTTGATCGCCACTTCCCGCAGGATCATCACCAGCCCGCCGGGCGAGTTATGGAACGGGCATCGCGCGGCACATGTATAGCATTGCGCGCAGGCCCAGATTTTCTCCTGCATGGCATCGTGGATGCCTTCGAGATTCTCGGTCCACAGCAACTGCACGATCTCGCGCGGCGAATAGTCGTAATAGTGCGCGGAGGGGCACGTCGCGGTGCAGATGCCGCAGTTCAGGCAACCATAGAGTTCGTGGTCATAAAGTGCGTGGGACCGGATGTCCTCGAAGATCTCCTCGAGCTTGGCCTGAGGCACCGGGGTCGCGGCGGAGACGGGATCGGCGATCATCGCCCGCCCCTTGGCCGCGTCGCCGTGCAGCATGGCGTTTGCCATCGCGCGCCTCCCTAATAGGTCAGAACCCGCGTGTTGTCGTCTTCCATGACGGCTTCGATGACGTGCGCGCCGCCCACGATGCCCGAGCATTCGGGGATCAGATCCGCCTCGGTCATGTCGAACAGGTCGAGATTGGGGGAGCAGCAATAGAACTTCACCCCGGCCTCGTGGGCATCGCGGATGAAGTCATAGACGGTCTTGGGCGAGCCGGGTTTGACGAACAGCTTCTCGGCCACACCCTTCTTCATCAGCGAGCCGGAGGTGGCGGTGCAGATGACCTCGACTTCGTAGTCCATCGCGGCGGCAACACTGGCCTGGAAGAACGGCGCGCCAAGCTCCTCGCCATTTCGCGGATCTGTATTGACCATGATGATGACGAGCTTGTTAGCCATTTCGCCTCCCCCTGAGCCTGGCCAGTCTCTGGCCCGCGGCGGGTTCGCCCCGCCGGTCTCTGGCTTCTGGAATTCAGCTTAAACAGGGGACGTTGGGCTTGGCCAGGGAAATATTCTAAAATCGCTATCTATCGCCGCCGCGCGCGGGTGGCGGCGGGGGCGGGTGGGGGCGCGCACGGCGCGGTCACGCCATCGCCTTGGCAGAACCGGCTGTAAAGCAGTGCGATCATCGCCTCGGCGTCGGCGCTGCCGAGGCGATAGAAGATGGTACGCGAGTCTCTGCGTGTGCGCACCAGCCCGTCCTGGCGCAGCCGCGCCAGTTGCTGCGACAGATGCGCCTGACGCATGCCGAGCCGGCCTTCGAGTTCGCCGACCGCGCATTCGCCATGCGCGAGATGGCACAGGATCATCAGGCGCTGCTCGTGCGCGAACGCCTTGAGGAAGCGCGCGGCCAGCCGGGCGTTCTGTTCCATCGCGCCCAGATCGATCCCGGCCAGATCGAGCGCCGTCGGGTTCGTGGTTGCCGGCTCGATCCCGGCGGCTTCTTGTGCTTCGGACATCCGTCCTTCCTCGCAGTTTCGCTCGCCGATCACAAGCGCGCCTGCCATCGCGACCGCGAATCCGGGGCGCGCGTCAGATTGCGCTTTTATAAATTCAGAAAATGGAATATTTTTCCGGCCAGACCCGCGCCGGCATCGGCGGGCGAGAAATCGCAAGAACAACGCGTCGCGCATCCGGGAACACCGGCAACAGCGCCGCACCAAGGGGGGCTGAACATGCGCGCGGGACAAACATCGCGATTCTCCATTGTTGTCGTGGGTGCGGCGCTGCTCGCCCCGGTTACCGCCCACGCGACGGACGGGTATTTCGCGCCGGGCTACGGCGTGCAGGAAAACGGGCGTGGTGGTGCCTCCTACGCCACCGCCGACGATGCCATGGGCGGGGCCAACAACCCGGCCAGCATGGCGTTCGTGGGCGCGCGCGTCGATCTGGGAATGTATCTGTTCAGTCCCTCGCGCAGCGCCGCCACAAGCGGCAACGCTTACGGGCTCAATGGTTCCGCCACCAGCGGCAGCACGCTCTTCGCGATTCCCGAACTCGGCTACAACCAGCCGCTCACGGGCAACTGGGACGTGGGCGTGACCGTCTATGGCAATGGCGGCATGAACACCGACTATCCCGGTGGGCAGATCCCGGCTGGGCATTGCGGGCCGGGCGCGCCTGCCGCGAACCTGCTCTGTGGCGGGGGCAAACTGGGGATCGATCTGTCGCAGATCATCATCGCGCCGACGCTTTCGTACAAGATCACGCCGGACATCTCGGTCGGCATCTCGCCGCTGTTGGCCTACCAGCGCTTCGCCGCGGCGGGCCTACAGGCGTTCGCGGGGTTCTCCCAGTCTCCCGGCGCGCTGTCCAACAACAGCTACAGCGACTCCTACGGCGCCGGCGTGCGCGTCGGCGCGATGTGGCAGGCGACACCGCGCCTGTCGCTCGGCGCCACCTACCAGTCCGAGGTCTTCATGACGCCGTTCTCGCGCTACCAGGGGCTGTTCGCCCAGGGCGGCAGCTTCGACATTCCGGCCAATGCCGGCCTTGGCGTCGCTTTCAAGCTCACCCCCACGCTGCGCCTGGCGGCCGACTACGAACGCATCTTCTATAGCGGCGTGAACGCGATCGGCGATGCCAGCACCAGCCCGGGCCTGCTCGGCGCGTCCAACGGGCCGGGCTTCGGTTGGCGCGACATCAACGTGTTCCGGGCCGGCTTCGACTGGCAGGCGATGCCCGCTCTGACGCTGCGGGCGGGCTACAACCACGGCGACAATCCGGTGCCCGCGCGCGACGTGACCTTCAACATCCTCGCGCCCGGGGTCGTGACGGACCATCTGAGCGCAGGCTTCACCTACCGTCTGACGGAGCGCGCCGAGATCAGCGCGAGCTACACGCACGGCTTTGCGAACACCGTGACAGGGCCGACCAATCCGCTGTTGCCGGGCGGCGGCACCAACCGCATCACACTGTCCGAGGACGAGGTCGGCGCCGCCTTCGGCTGGCGGTTTTGACCCCGGTGCGGACGGGCGGCCCGTCAGCGCGCATCCATGAGGCCGGTGGCGGCGATCAGCCCGACCATGATCTCGCTCAGCGCCGTCGCGAGCGCCGCCTGCACCGCGCGCATCCGCTCCAGCGCGGTGGCGATATCCGCCGGCGCGTCGTCGAACTCCATCACCAGATCCTCGATCATCGCGGTCTTGAGGCCGGGATGGCCGAGGAAGCCGAAGCCGCGCGCCCCGGTCTGGAACAGTGCCGCCTCGCCCGCCTCGTCGCGCGCCAGGATGTCGGCATTGGCGGGCGGTACCGGCCGGTCGCGCAGGTAGGTCACGAGCGGGTACTGCTCCGGCAAGAAGCCGGCGAGCGCGTCGGGCGCGGTGCGTCGCGCGGTGCCGACGTGGCAGCGCAGCGGCGCCGCCTCCGCCCCGCCGCCGGCGGCGATGGCCAGGATCGCCGCCCCCACGCCGATGCCGATCACCGGCAACTCGCGAGCGAGGAAGTCCGAGGTCAGGCGCAGTTCGGGCGCGAGCGAGGGCAACAGATCCCCGCTGACCACCCCGCGCGGGCCGGCGCCCAACAGCACCAGCCCGGCATAGCCCTCGGCGCTTCGCGGCAGCATCGCGCCTGGGGTGAAGGGGCGCAGATAGGTGAAGCGGATCGCCCGACTTTCGAAATGGTCCTCCATCAGCCCGAGATATTCGGAATCGGTGTGCTGAAGGACAGCGAGATTTTTCATGATGGGCTCAGCCTCGCACCGGCGGGCCCTGGACGGAAGGGGGAACGCGGATGAGCTGGCAGGACGCTGTCGCTGCGATCGAGAGTTTCGAGGACATCCCGCTCGATCCCACCCTGCTCGCGGCCTTCGAGGCGGAGGCGCGCGAGCGCCCGCTGCCGCCGCTGCGCTTCTACACCCCGACGTTCCGCGCGTACGAAAGCGAGGAGCTGCCCGGCTGCGGCAAGAGCGCGTTTCCCGCCTTCTCGATCACCGGCGGCGCCTGCGCGCTGAACTGCGACCACTGTCAGGCGCAGATCCTCGGGCCAATGATCCCGGCGACCAGCCCGGAGATGCTCGACCGCAAGGTGCGCGACATGGTGGCGCTGCGCGATCTCGGCGGGTTCCTGCTGTCCGGCGGCTCGAACCGGCGCAACGAGGTGCCGTACGACCGCTACTACCCGGTGATCGAGCGGC
>JAKBCB010000210.1 GCA_021808185.1 Pseudomonadota bacterium | reverse complement strand
CAGCCGGTGGCGGATCGAGGAAAAGCCCGAACGGTCGAGCAGCGCGATGAAGCCGGGCAGCGCCCAGACCGAGAACGTGTCGGGCGGCGCGAAGCTCTCCTGCACGCGCGCCTCCGTCAGATCGGTGGGCAGGAACAGCGTGGCGCCGCGCGAGGGCAGATGGCCCGCGGTGACGGCGCGCGCATTGTCCAAAATCCAGCGCCCATCGCCAAGCCGGGCATGCACCGCATCGACACGCTGCAAAAGGCGGTCCTCCCCGTCCAGCCGGAAGATCGTCACGTCGTGCGCGTCCAACTCCACCCCATGGGCCGAGACGGCGTGCGCGTGCAGGATGGCGATGCCCTGCGGATCGAGGTCGCGGTCGGCCTGCCGCAACCAGAGCTGGCCGCCATTCAGCGCCAGCGGCCCGCCGCCGGTGCGCAGGTAATTGTCCTCCAGCACCTCGGCCCGCCCGCGCATCACCGCCGAGATCGGGCTGACACCGCCGGTGGCGAGCGCGCCGAGGGCGACGGCACAGAGCACCGGGGCGGCCAGGAACTGCCACGCCGAAACGCCGGCCGCGCGCGCCACCACCAGTTCGGAGGAGCGGGTGAGCCGCCAGAACGCGATGATGCCGCCCAGCAGCACCGCGAACGGCAGGATCTGCATGGCCACCCACGGCAGGCGCAGCGCCGCGATTTCGCTGACGACGCCGAACGTGGCGTCCGGGCGGGTGACGGAGCGGCGCAGCAGCTCGATGAAGTCGAACATCGCCACCAGCAGCGACAGCGCCGCCAGCATGGCCAGCACCGCGAACATGAACACGCGCGCGACATACAGGGACAGCGTTCTGGCGAGCAGCATCAGACGGCGCCGATCCGGACCAGCAGCGCGCGCGGCACAAGGCGCAGTTGCGGGCCGAACAACACCCATGCGGCGAGCACGCCGGGGACGATCGCCTGCGCCCAGATCAGCGGCACCAGCCGCGTGTCGCGGCTGGCCAGGTTGCCGAAGGCAAGGCCGAGCGCCAGCAGCGCCACCACCGTCAGGATGCCGGCCAGCGGGCGCAGCACGCCGCCATGGCGGCGGAACGAGCCGGTGAGCACGGCCACCAATGCGATCAGCGGAAAGCTGACGGCGGTGAACGGCGTCGCCAGCCGCTTGTGCGCCTCGACGATCGCCTTGCCGATGTCGCGCTCGCCGAGGCCGCTGGCCGCCGGGTTGAGCAGCTCGGACAGCGACATTTCCGTGGGGTCGCGCAGCCGCGTCTCCTCGCCCTTGCTGGATTGCGCGAGATCGATGGTGTTCTCGACGAAGGTCAGCACGTTCAGGCGCCCGGTCTGGTGGTCGATCTCCTGGCGGCTGCCGTTCAGCAGCAGCACGCTGGGCACGCCCCCGACCTCCACCAGCCGGCCGCGTTCGGCCAGGATGGTCGCGTGGCTGCTGGGCTGGCGGGCATCGTCCACCAAAATGCCGTGCAGGGTGCCATCCTGGTCGCGCTTGCGCACATAGACCGTCAGGTCGTCCGAAACCGGGGTGAACACGCCTTCCTGCAACAGGAATGCGGCGATGCGGTTGCGGATCTCGAACTGGAACTCGCGGAACGCGGCCAGGCTCTGCGGCACGATGTACAGGTTCAGCACCATGGACGCGGCCATCGCCAGCACCGCAACCGCGAGCGCCGGGCGCGCCAGCACCAGCGGCGAGAGGCCGGCGGAGCGCATCACCGTCAATTCGCGGTCGCCGGCCAGGCGCTGATAGACGAACTGCACGACCACAAAAGTCGTGATCGGCAGGATCACCGCGACGAAGCTCGGGATCAGCAGGCTGGTCAGTTGCAGGAACACCCGCAGGGTCAGGCCCCGATTGACCACCAGCTCGACAAAGCGCAGCGACTGGGTCAGCCAGATCAGCGCCACCAACCCACCGGATACCGCCACCAACGCCACCAGCAACTGGCGGAACACGTAGCGGTCGATTCGCGTTGGCGACGCGGCGGAGCGTCGCGGAGGCTGCCGCATCGTGGTCCAGGTCTCCTTGTGGATGGCGATTGTAGCCGAGCCGGCCGGGCGCGCCAACCACGGGCCCGCCCATTCGGCGCGCGCACGGCTGGCCCGGCGCGCCCGCACGTTTCCTGACACTTTCAGACTCGCCAGCGCGGGCGGAGACTGGCTAAATGCGGTATCAAAATTGAGGGTTCACCGTCTCCAAACTTGGGATTGTGCCCCGTTTGTGATATGGGTCAAAAAATGTCCCCTTGGCCATCGGTGCGACAGCATCTTGCCGCGGAGGCGCGGGCCGGCAGCGTTACGCGCCGGCGGGCGCTGCTCGGGATGCTGGGCGTGGCTTCGGCGATCGGCGTCGCCCGGCTGCGCGCGACCCCGGTGGCCGCGCGCGAGGTGGACAGCAGCTCGCTGGACGACTGGCGCGCCTTCGCCGCGCGTTACATCGCCCCGGACGGCCGCGTGGTCGATACCGGCAATGGCGGCGTCACGCACAGCGAGGGCCAGGGCTACGGCCTGCTGTTCGCCGAGCATTTCGGCGACCGCGACACCTTCGACCGGTTGCTGGGCTGGACCCGGCGGACGCTGAGTCGGCCCGGCGACGCGCTGCATTCCTGGCGCTACCGGCCGAACGCCAAGGTACCGGTGGACGACCCGAACAATGCCACGGACGGCGATCTGCTGATCGGCTGGGCGCTGCTGCGCGCGGGGCAACGCTGGGGCAACGCCGCCTACACCGATCTGGCCTGCACGATCGGCCAGGATCTGCTGCGCAGCTGCGTCTGCGAGGTCGGCGGCGCGAAGGTATTGCTGCCGGGGGCGTTCGGCTTCGAGCATCCGGGCCAGGTCGTGGTCAATCCGTCGTATTACATCTTCCCCGCCCTGGCCGCATTCGCCGACGCGGTGCCGGACCCCACCTGGGGGGCGTTGCAGGCGGATGGGGTGCGGCTGCTGCGGCGCGGCCGTTTCGGCCGCTGGCGGCTCCCGGCGGACTGGCTGGCGATCACGCACAATTCGCTCGACGAGTTGGCACCCGCCGCCGACTGGCCGGCGCGGTTTTCCTGGGATGCGGTGCGCGTGCCGCTGAACCTGCTCTGGGCGGGCCTGACCAGCGAGCCCGCGCTGATCGCCGCCGCCACGTTCTGGGACACCCCGGCGCGCGAGGCGACGCCCGCCTGGGTGGATCTGGCAACCGGGGCGGTCGCCACCTTTCCGGCGGGCCAGGGCATCGCCGCCATCGCCGCGATCACCCGCGCCGCGCGCACCGGCGACCTCGCGCCGGACCTGCCCCATGTCGCCGATGCGCAGGACTATTACTCCGCCTCGCTCGTGCTGCTCACCCGGCTCGTGCGCCAGGAGCGCCTCGCGGCCAGCGCCACCGGCTGATTAACCACACGCCAAGGTTTGCGCCGCACCCTGCGCCAAGGCAGGGGAGCGCGGCGATGCGGCAGCAGCAGGCAGGCGATCATCTCGATCTGTGGCGCGGCATCGACGATGCCATCTGGCGCGAGGCGATGCGCGCCCTCCCGGCGCCGGCCGCGCGTATCGCCATGCCGCCGATGCAGACCCTATCCGCGGATCGCGCCCCCGCTCTCGCGGTCAAGGCGGTCAAGGCCGCCTGACCCCGCACGTTTTGGCCAGCTTGCGGTCGAAACGTGCGCGAGGGCTTGCCAAATCGCGGCGCCTGAAGGAACCCTCTCCCCCGAACAAGACATCGGCATCCGGCGCGGTGCCGAAGGGGGAAACGTGGGCGAACTCGAACAGCGGACGATGGCCAAGGTGACGCGGCGGCTCGTGCCGTTCCTCATTCTGTGTTATTTCGTTGCGTATTTGGATCGGGTGAACGTCGGCTTCGCCGGCCTGACGATGCGCACCGATCTCGGCCTGTCGGCAACCGCCTACGGCTTTGCCTCCGGCATCTTCTTCCTCGCGTATTTCGTCTTCGAGGTGCCGTCGAACCTGTTGCTGCACCGCTTCGGCGCCAGCAAGTGGATCGCGCGGATCATGTTCACCTGGGGGCTGGTGTCGGGCGCCAACGCGTTCGTGGTGGGCGAGACCAGCTTCGACGTGGTGCGCGTGCTGCTCGGCATCGCCGAGGCCGGGTTCTTCCCCGGCATCATCTTCTTCCTCACGCTCTGGTTCCCCGCCGTCTATCGCGGCCGCATCGTCGGCTGGTTCATGGCGGCCATCCCCGCCTCCTCCGTCATCGGCGCGCCCGTCTCCAGCCTGCTGCTGTACATGGAGGGCGTGGCCGGCCTGAAGGGCTGGCAGTGGATGTTCATCCTGGAGGCGGTGCCGGCGCTGATCCTGTCCGTGGTGGTGTTCTTCTACCTCACCGACCGCCCGCGCGACGCGCGGTGGCTGGCCGACGACGAACGCACCTGGCTGGTCGGACGCCTTGCGGAGGAGGAACGCCAGCGCGAGGCGCGCGAAAGCCTGTCGGTGGCGCAGGCCCTGTTCGACCCGCGCGTGCTGACGCTGGCCCTGGTGTATTTCGGCGCGGTGGCGACGAATTACGGCGTCGGCTTCTGGATGCCGCAGATCGTGCAGGGCTTCGGCGGGCTGACCAAGCTTCAGATCGGGCTGATCACCGCGATCCCCTACGTGGTCGGCGCGGTCGGCATGGTGGTCTGGAGCCGCCGCTCCGACGAGCGGCTGGAGCGCAAGGCGCACACGGCGATCCCGCTCGCGGTCGCGGCCATCGGCATCGCGGCGGCGGCGGTGGTGGACGAGCCGGTGCTGAAAATGGCGGCACTGAGCATTGCGGGCTTCGGCGTGTTTTCCGTGCTGCCGGTGTTCTGGACCCTGCCGGCGGCCTTCCTGAGCGGCGCGTCCGCCGCCGCCGGTATCGCCATCATCAACGCGCTGGGCAATCTCTCGGGTTTCGCCGGGCCGTTCGCGATGGGCTGGATCAAGGACACGACCGGCAGCTTCGCCGGCGGCCTGCTGCTGATCGCGGGCCTGGCCGTGATCGCGATGGTGGCGGTGATCGTGCTGCCGCACGACCACCGCCTCGAACGCGCCTCGGCGCGGCCGGCGGAGTAGCCGGCCGATACATGGTGCGATCCCCGCATGTAACCGAATTGCAATCGACCGCCGCTTGGGTGTATGCGCCCCCCGGTTTCCGCCATGGTGGCGCTGCGGGGTGAGGGCATGATCGTTTACTGCCTGGGCATGCAAAGCAGTGGCTCCACATGGCTATATAACATCGCCCGCGAACTGCTGCTTGCCGCCGACAAGCAGCATGTGGCTTTTCGCGTCGAGCTGTACGAGCATTTGCTCGATGATCGCTGCTTCGGGACCCACGATGCCCTGCTGCGCGGGCATACGCTGGAAAGCGGGATGCTGCGCCTGCTGAACCTCACCGGCGTGAAGGCCGTGCTGTCGTTCCGCGAACCGCGTGACGCGGTCGCTTCGTTCGTGCAGCGATTTGGTGATTACGGCGCCCAATTCCTGCCAACGTGCAACGATATTGCGCGCAATCTGGCATCGCTGCTCAGTGCCAGCCAGATCCTCAATCATATCAGTTTCTTCTACGAAGATCGCTTCACCGAGGATCTGGATTCGGTCCGCCGGTTGGCCGACTTCCTGGGTCTCTCGGTTGCGGCGGTCACACAGGCGGAGATTTTCGATAAGTATCGAGCGGGCACAGTCAAGGCATTCATCGCCAACATCGACAAGCTGTCAGAGGATCGGCTCTTCATCGATCAGGCGCGAAACGCGATGGATCGGGAGACGTCGTTCCATCGCACGCATATTTCCGACATGCGGGTCGGCAAGTGGCGTGATGTTCTGACGAAGGACCAGCAGGAAGCGGTATCCGAGTTGTTCGACGGCTACGCGCACCTGCTCGAAGACCGCGCGATCGGCGAAGGGCGTTTGCCAGGGCCTCTGAATTGGGTCGAGCCGCTGCGCGGATTCAACGTGACGTTCACCAGCACCCTGTTCGCCCCCGTGCAAGACATCCACGATGCTCCACACTTGCTGCACGGGCAGACGCTGCTGAGCGGACTCGGGATGCAAATCTTGCGAGATATCTATTTGCCCCAGGGCCGTTGGCGCTTCTGCCTGCACATGCCGACACTTGACGCCTTCGAGTTACGCACTTGTCAGAATGGTCAGGTCATCCTCGAAGCCAAGTCGGATGGCCACGAAGTCACTTTCGAGTATTCGAACAAGCTGCATGACCATCCGTTCGATCTCCATGTGATCTACGATGGCATGAATGACGACGCGGCCGCCGATGCGCTTCCGCCGCCCGCGCGGCTGGAAGCGACGTTCATGCCCCACTGAGGGGCGCGCCTAATCGCGGCGCCGCGCGTGCCGCCCGATCAGGCGTCCATCTTGAGGGCGGCGAGAAAGGCGCTCTGCGGGATTTCCACCTTGCCGAACTGGCGCATCCGCTTCTTGCCCTCTTTCTGCTTCTCCAGCAGCTTGCGCTTGCGGCTGATGTCGCCGCCGTAGCACTTCGCGGTCACATCCTTGGACAAGGCGGAAATCGTCTCGCGCGCGATCACCCGCCCGCCGATCGCCGCCTGGATGGCGATCTTGAACAACTGCTTGGGGATCAGATCCTTCAGCTTGCCGCAGATCGACCGCCCGCGATTCTCCGCCGCGCTGCGGTGCGCGATGAA
>JAKBCB010000209.1 GCA_021808185.1 Pseudomonadota bacterium | reverse complement strand
GCCATGTGCTCGCCGTGCAGGAGGGGCGCGAGGAGCGCATCCAGGCCATCGACATGGGCCGGCGCGGCCTGCACAACGAAGGGGCGGAGCTGATGATCGCGCGCTTGCGCGGCAAGGTCGCCATCGACTTCGAAACCGCGCGCCGCCTGTTCACGCTGATCTGCGTCCTGCACCAGCGGATCTGAGCCGGACATGACCATCGCCCTCTGGGCCATCCTCGCCGCCTGCTTCCTGCCGATCCTGTCCACCGGGCTGGCCAAGGGCGGCGGCGCACAAAAATTCGACAATGCCGCCCCGCGCGCGTGGCTGGAGCGGCAGACCGGATGGCGCCAGCGCGCCCATTGGGCGGAGCGCAACCACTACGAAATCTTCCCGGCCTTCGCCGCCGCCGTGATCGTCGCGCACATCGCGCACGCGCCGCAGGGCTGGGCCGACGCGCTGGCGGTCGCCTTCGTCGCCTCGCGGCTCGGCTTCATCGCGGCCTATGTCACCGACCGGCCGACGCTGCGCTCGGCTTTGTGGTCGCTCGGGTTTCTCTGCGTGCTTGGCCTGTTTGCCATCTCAGCCTAAATCGCGCGCGACCGCCCCAGGAGCACGCGCATGAAGATCGACGGCACCCCGTATCGCAGCGTCTGGGTGGACACGGACGATGGCTGGTCGGTCCGCATCTTCGATCAGACCAAACTCCCCTGGGCGCTGGAGGTGCTGCGCCTGACCGACGTGGCGCAGGCGGCCCACGCGATCCGCACCATGCAGGTGCGCGGCGCGCCGCTGATCGGCGCGGTCGCGGCTTACGGCATCTGCCTCGCCCTGCGCGCCGACGCCTCCACCGAGGCGCTGGAGCGTGATTCCGCCGCGCTCGCGGCCACCCGGCCGACGGCGGTCAATCTTCGCTGGGCCGTGGACCGCATGCTGACGCGCCTGCGCAACACCCCGCCCGCGGGTCGGGTCGCCGCCGCGTACGACGAGGCGGGACAGATCGCCGACGAGGACGCCGCGCAATGCGAGGCCATCGGCCGGCATGGCGTGGAACTGATCGCGGACATCGCAGCAAGCAGGCAAGGCCGGGTGAACGTGCTCACCCACTGCAACGCCGGCTGGCTCGCCACCGTCGATTGGGGCACGGCGCTGGCACCGATCTACATGGCGTTCGAGCGCGGCATCGACCTGCATGTCTGGGTGGACGAGACCCGCCCGCGCAACCAGGGTGCCGCGCTGACCGCGTGGGAACTCGGCCGCCACGGCGTCGCCCACACCATCGTCGCCGACAATGCGGGCGGGCATCTGATGCAGCACGGCGCGGTCGATCTGGTGATCGTCGGTACCGACCGCGTAACGCGCACCGGCGACGTGGCCAACAAGATCGGCACCTACCTCAAGGCGCTGGCGGCCAAGGATACCGGCGTGCCGTTCTGGGTGGCCCTGCCTTCCACCACCATCGACTGGACGCTGCGCGACGGGATCGCGGACATCCCCATCGAGGAACGCGCCCAGGCCGAGGTGACTCAGATGACCGGCCGCACCGCCGATGGAACGCTCGCCACCATTCAGGTCACAGCGCCCGGCAGCGCCGCCGGCAATCCGGCGTTCGACGTGACGCCGGCGCGCCTTGTCACCGGCCTGATCACCGAACGCGGTCGCTGCGCGGCCAGCGAGGCGGGATTGCTGTCGCTGTTTCCCGAACACCGATGACGCAGCGAGTCCCCTCCCACCATTGGAGGGGAATGGCGGCGGCGCGCGCCCGCCTCGCCGCCCTGCTTCTCGGCCTGGTGCTGGCCGGTTGCGCCACGCACCGCCCCGCGCCGGACGCCCATGTCCCGCCGTTTGCCCGCGTGCCGTACGAGCCGTTCTCCCGCGCCGCCGCCGTGGCCATCGCGCTGCGCGAGTGGCGGCTGTTCGGCAGCCCCGTCGATGACGACCCGCCCGGCACCCGCCCGCCGCCGCGGCCAGACGACAAGCCGGAGCGGATGGAGGGCCTCTGGCAGCGCGTCGGCGAATACTGGTGGCTCGGCGTGCCGGCGGACCAGAAGGAAGCCGCCTGGACCGGCAAGCACGACGCAGCCGGAAGCGTGTTTCCGGCGGCCGAGGACGAGCGTTTCGCCTGGTCGGCTGCCTTCATCGGCTATGTCATGCGCATCGCCGGCGCCGGGGCGCGCTTTCCCTACGCCGACGCGCATCATGTCTATATCGACGCGGCGTTCACCCGCGCCGGCTGGGCCGTCACCGCCGAGCCGCCGGACAGCTACGCCCCGCTGCCGGGCGACCTGATCTGTGCCTCGCGCAGCCGCGAGCCGCTGCGCTTCGCCGATCTGCCGGCCGGCCGCTTCCCCGCGCATTGCGATATCGTCACCGCCACGGCACCCGGCGCGCTGGACGTGGTCGGCGGCAATGTCGATGACGCGGTCACGCTCAAACACGTCCCGACGACACCGGACGGCCACCTGGCGGACGCCGCCGGCACCGTGCTGGACAGCCGCTATCCGTGGTGCGTGGTGCTGCGGGTCGGCTACGACCGCTGAGCGCGGTTACGTCCGCCCGCCCACGCGCGCCGCCTCGCCCGGCAGCCCGAGGCCGCGGTACACGGCGGCCAGTTTCGCCAGCGTCGGCACCGAACGCGGGCTGCCGGCGCGGCGCTGTTCCAGCCGGTTCTGTGCGGCCACCAGCCTGCCGGCGCGGATCAGCGCGTCGTCGGTGAGTTGTTCGAACAGGTCGCGCTGCGCATGGCTGCCGCCGATTTCGGCCATGCGCGGCAGGACGCCGAGCAATCGCCGCGCCGCCTCGCCGTGGTCGCCGCGCGCATGGGCGATCAGGCCCTCGCAGGCCGGCACCGCCACCTCCCGCCACGCGGCACGCACGAAAGCGGGAGCGGTTTCGGCATGGGCGCGCACGCTGTCGAGCATCTCGCCCGCTTCGGCCCGCCCTGCCCGTGCCAGCCCGTAGAGATAGTGCATGTCGAGGAACGGCTGCACATGCTCGTGCGCGCGCGGGGCCAGATAGGCCGCCAGATCCCGCCAGCGGTCGCCGACATCCACGCCCGCCAGTTCCAGCCGCGCCAGCAGCGACACCGCGCCGATCTGGTCCTGCGAATACTCCTTCCAGACGCCCCAGATATGCGTGGCGTAATGGTCGAGCACCCGTTCGGCCTCGCCCTGCTCGATCATCACCAGGGAGAGATGCCACCAGTTATGCGTGAGCATGAAGGAATTGAGGTCGGTCCAGGTGTCCTTCATGTCGTCGAGGAAAGCCCGCCCCTCCTCGTTGCGGCCTTGCGTCAGCAGCACATGGGCGAGCGCGTGGTGCGCCCACGGCTCCTTGCGTTGCAGCCCGATCGCCGCGCGCGCCGCGCGTTCGGCATCGTCGAGCCTGTGGCATTGTTCGTAGGCGAAGGCGGCAAGGCCGTGCGCATACGCCACGTCCGTCGCCGCCGGCAGGATGGCGCCCGCGACGCGCAGCATCCCGGGCGCGTCGCCGAGGTTGAAGAAGTGGTACTGCGTGGCTTTCGCCAGCGCGAGGTCGCGCGGAAACGTCGTTGCCCCCTGCTCGCCGAGGGCCAGCGCGCGCGGAATGTCGTTGTCGGCCCAGGCGCGCGTGGCGGCGACCGTCAGCCGCTCGCGCTCGCTGGCGCGCGCGGCGGCGGCCTCGGCGCGGGTCAGGTAGGGGGCGGCTTTTGCCGGCCCCTCCGGGCTTTCCAGGAACAGCCACAGCATCGCGGCATAGGCGTTGGCCAGCGCACAGTCCGCATCGGCATCGGCCGCGGCCAGGATGTTCACGGCGCGGGTCTCGTAGCCGAGGAAGCCGCCGACGAAATCGTCGATGCCGGCGAGGGTCGTCTCGCCGCCGGCCGTGACCGTGTTGCCGAGCCAGTCCCGCACTGGTGCCTCCCGCGTCAGCCCGCCAGCCAGGGCGGGACAGGAAGGTTCTTGCCGCGCAAGAACTCCGGATTGAACAGCTTGGACTGGTAGCGCGAGCCACCATCGCACAACACCGTGACCACGGTATGCCCCGGCCCGAGATCCCTGGCCACGCGGATTGCGGCGGCGACGTTGATGCCGGCCGAGCCGCCGATCGACAGCCCCTCGTGGATCAACAGGTCGAACACCTGCTCCAGGGCTTCGGCGTCCGGAATGCGCACGGCATCGTCGATCGGCGCCCCCTCCAGATTGGCCGGCACGCGGGACTGGCCGATGCCCTCGGTGATGGACGAACCGGAAAGGCTAAGGTCGTTAGCCTTCACCCACCCGTACAGCGCGCTGCCCTCCGGGTCGGCCAGCACGATGCGCACCGAGGGATTGCGCTGCTTCAACGCCAGGCTCACGCCCGCGAGCGTGCCGCCGGTGCCGCAGGCGCAGGTGAAGGCGTCCACCCGCCCGGCGGTCTGGTGCCAGATCTCCTGGCCGGTGGTCAGGCGATGGCCTTCGCGGTTGGCGAGGTTGTCGAACTGGTTGGCCCACACCGCGCCCATCTCCTCCGCGAGCCGGCGGGAGACGTGCACGTAGTTGCCGGGGTCGCGATAGGGCTTCGCCGGAATCAGCCGCAGATCGGCGCCGATCATGCGCAGGAACTCGATCTTTTCCTTGGACTGCGTTTCCGGCATCACGATCACGGTCTTGTAACCGCGCGCGTTGCCGACCAGCGTCAGGCCGATCCCGGTGTTGCCGGCCGTCCCCTCCACCACCGTGCCCCCGGGCGGGAGCACGCCGCGCTGCTCGGCATCGAGGATGATGGCCAGCCCCGCGCGGTCCTTCACCGAGCCGCCGGGGTTCATGAATTCGGCCTTGCCCAGGATGGTGCAGCCCGTCGCCGCCGAGGCGCGCCGCAGCTTGATCAGCGGCGTATTGCCAATGCCGCCCGCGAGATCGTCGGCAACCGGCGGGGCGACGGTGGCGTGCGGCTGAATGTCCATCTGTGCTGCTCTGTCCCTGATGGGGCGTTTCGGCGTTGAATGCGATCCCTGCCCATGCGATTGGCCCGCCCCGGTGTCAACCGCCGCGCAACAAGGAAGCTGCCCGTGGTCGAAAACATCTCCCCCACCGAGGTCTGGCGCGAGCTGAGCGAAGACCCGCAAGCACAGATGGTGGATGTGCGCACCGATGCCGAGTGGGCCTATGTCGGTTTTCCCGACCTGACCCCGCTCGGAAAGCGGATCGTGCCTGTCTCCTGGCAGGTGTTCCCCTCCATGCAGGTCAACCCGGCCTTCGTCGAGGAATTGCGCGTGGCCGGATTTCTGCCGGAACACCGGATATTCTTCCTCTGCCGCAGCGGCGTGCGCAGCCTGCACGCGGCCACCGCCGCGATCGCGGCCGGATTCCCGTACAGCTACAACATCGCCGACGGGTTCGAGGGACCGCCCGACGAGAGCGGCCATCGCGGCACGGTGGCGGGCTGGAAGGTCGAGGGCCTGCCCTGGCGGCAGCGGTAAGGGCCGCGCTACGCCGCCAGCGTGAACAGCCGGCCGAATTCCGGCCGCGCGTCCGCCACCCCGGCGAGGCGCAGGCTGTGCCAAGCCATCGCGTGGTTGCTGGAGGTCGCGGGCACGCCGATGCGCGCCTCCAGCTCCGCCACCCGCTCGGCCAGGCGCAGGCTAGTGCAGGACACGAACAGCGCCTCCGCCCCGCTGCCCGCGACGAGGCGTTCCGCCGCGGACGCGATGGACTCGGGCGAGATACGCGCGACAATGCGGTCGTCGCGCTCGTTGAACGACCCCATGGCGGCGACGGTGAACCCGTGCTGTTCGATGTAGCTGCGGATGCCGGCGTTCACCTCGTCCGAATAGGGCGTCAGCACGGCGATGCGGCGGGCCCCGAAGGCGCGCAGCCCGGCAAACGTGCCGGTGACGGGGGTGGTGAACGCGATGCCGGGCCGCGCCTGCCGGATGCGCGCGCCGATGGTCTCCTCGCCCAGCAGCATGGTGGCCGAGGTGCAGCCGAAGCCCACGACATCGAGCCGCTCGCCGGGAAGAATAAGCCGCGTGGCCTCGGCGATGCCGCCCTCCATCGCGCGCAGCGTGTCCGGGCGGATGTCGCTGTCGTTGTAGATGCGGCTTTCGAACACGGCCACGCCCGGCAGGTTCAGCATCAGCCGGTATTCGTGCTCGATGGTCTGGTCCGAGGCCAGCACCACCAGCCCGATGCGCGCGCGGGCGCCGATGCCGTCATCGGCGGTGAACGGGAAGTGCGCGATAGCGTCGCGGGCGATCACGTTCATGGCGAGTGCTCCTGCTATGGCAGCGTCATGCCGTCGAGCGGAATGGCCGGCTTGCGCCCGGCGATCAGGTCGCGCGTCACCCGCGCGGCGCCGCAGGACATGGTCCAGCCGACATGGCCGTGCCCGGTGTTGAAAAACAGGTTCTTCAGCCGTCCGGTGCCCATGACCGGTGTGCCCTCCGGCGTCATCGGGCGTAGGCCGGCCCAGTATTGCGGCCGCGTGTAGTCCGCCCCGCCGGGCAGGATGTCCTGGATCTTCCGCGTCATCACGGCGAAGTCGCTCGGCTGGTATGTCGCGTTGTAGCCGGCGAAATCGGCGGTCGCGGTGACGCGCAGGCGCTCGCCCATGCGCGAGTAGGCGATCAGGTTGTCCTCGTCCACGGCGCCGACCGTGGGCGGCGTGTGGTTGCCGCCGATCGGCAGCGTCAATGAGTATCCTTTCACC
>JAKBCB010000208.1 GCA_021808185.1 Pseudomonadota bacterium | reverse complement strand
TACGGCGCACGCGGCCGACCGGATGTAACACTCGACCCGAACGGGACGATGCGGATACGGGGGATAAGACCTTGGCGCTCCGGTTACGGCCCCATCTGTGGCGGCCACCTGCCGGACGGTCTCGGGGAGCGGCATCCGACGCCCACCGATCGATGCGCATGTATACGACGCCCAGGGGGAGCGCGTCAATAATCCGGACTGATTAAGTCG
Organism: Pseudomonadota bacterium; assembly: GCA_021808185.1. GTDB lineage: Bacteria > Pseudomonadota > Alphaproteobacteria > Acetobacterales > Acetobacteraceae > CAJCJG01. Next base: position 6,507 of record JAKBCB010000208.1, on the reverse strand, counting down.
GGATTAAACTTCCGCCATGCCGAGCCGTTCCAGGAGCGCGCGCATGTCCGGCGGCGGCGGCGTGGTGAAGGACAGGGCCTCTCCCGTGCGGGGGTGCGAAAAGCCAAGTCGCGCGGCGTGCAGCGCCTGGCGCGGGAAATCCAGCAGCAACCGGCGCACATCCTCCGCCAGCCCGCGCGCGGCGGCGGGCACGCGACGGAGATATAGGGGGTCGCCGACGATCGGGTGGCCCCGGCTGGCCAGATGCACACGGATTTGATGCGTCCGCCCCGTCGCCAGCCGGCATTCCAGCAGCGCCACCGCCATGTCGCGCTGGGCGAGGGTGCGGTAGCGCGTCAGTGCCGGCTTGCCGCCGCGTGCGACGATGGCCATGCGCTTGCGCTCGCGCGGGTCGCGGCCGATCGCCCCCTCGATCTCGCCCACGGCCGGGGCCGGCACCCCCCAGACCAGCGCCAGATAGGCCCGGTCCAGATCGCGCGCGGCGAAGGCGGCCGAGAGCGTGGCCAGCGCCTGCTCGGTCTTGGCGACCACCATCACGCCGGAGGTGTCCTTGTCCAGCCGGTGCACGATGCCCGGGCGCCGCTCGCCGCCGATGCCGGGCAGGTCCGCGCCGCAATGCGCGATCAGGGCGTTGACCAGCGTGCCATCCTCGTTGCCCGGCGCCGGGTGGACGACAAGCCCCGCCGGCTTGTCCAGCACCAGCAGGTCGCGGTCCTCGTACAAAATGGGAAACGGGATGTCCTGCGCCACCGGCACGGCGGCGACCGGGGCGGGCAGGGTGACGACATAGGTGGCGCCGGCGCGCACCGGCTCGGCCGGTTCGCGCAGGGGGCGGTCGTCGCGGCTGACCCGGCCCTCCTCGATCAGGCTTTTCAGCCGCGAACGCGAGAAATCCGGAAGGCTTGTCGCAAGGAAGCGATCCGTGCGCTCCCCGGCCGACTCGGGCGGGGCGACGATGCGATGCACGGTTGCGCCGTGGGAGGTTTCGTTGGACATGACCCTGGGTAGCGCGGAATTGCCGCGCACGGGGAGGGGCGATGCGGGCGTTGATGGTGGCGGTGATCGTGATGGGAGTATTGATCGTGGGCGGCGTGGCCACGATCGTGGTCACCATCGTCTCGCGCATGGCCGGCCCCGCTGCCTCGGGCAGCGCGGCGACGCAGGCCCTGCTGGACGAACCGGCGGGCAGCCACATCGCCGGCATCTCGGTGGCGCCGGACCGGGTGGCGGTGCAACTCCAAGGCGGCGGCCCGGACCGCGTGGTGGTGGTGGACACCCGCGCCGGCCGGGTGACCGCCAGGATCGGCCTCGCGCGGTAGCCCCCGGCATGAGCGAGACGCGCATCTCGCGCCGGATGACGGCTTGATGTCGGATCGGCTCTGGCCTAGAACGCGCGGGCCTTCGGTCCCGTTCGTCTAGAGGCCCAGGACACCGCCCTCTCACGGCGGTAACACGAGTTCGAATCTCGTACGGGATACCAATTCCGAACAAAACTGGGCACCGCTCCAGCCGTTGGCGGGAGGGTGCTGTGTGTCGCGGCGTTGGCAAGAGCAGCCTTGGGGCCGCGCAGGCGTATTTCGCGGTCGCCGACCACCACTTGATCGACGAACAGCCGCAGATATGCCTTGCGGAAGCCTGGGTCATCGCTGCGCAGTACCTGCCGGAGCATCGTCGCCATGTGATCGATGGCGGCCGGAGTGATGGTGGGGGAGCCTGTCGCGCCGGCGGCTTCCAGCAGGGCGGCGCGGTCCGCCGCTGCCTGCCGGGCCAGTTTGCCGACGTCCATGCGCTCCTTCAGCGCGGGGTCGTTGACGTCGATCAGGCCCTGCTCGACCAATTCCAGCAAACGGCTGAGCCGGCCTTGCGCCTCGGTCAGCGCCCGGCGTGCCTGTGCCAACTGCTCGCGCCGGCTCACGTCGGCCTCCGCCGAGCGGGCGAGATAGGCGTCCAGCACGATCTGCAAGCGGTCGGGGGTGAACAGGCGCTCGGCCAGGTGCTCGAGCACGGCAGCATCCAGCGCCGGCATAGAGACGCTTCGGCCGGGGCAGCACGTCTTGCCCTTCTGCGCGGCGCCGGCGCAGGCATAGTAGCGATAACGGCCGCTCTTGCCGGTACGCAGGGTCATGCCGGAGCCGCATGTGCCGCAGACCGCAATGCCGGTGAGGAGCGTCGGGCTGCCAACCACCCGGGGCGGTGTGCGCTTCGGGCTGCGCGCGCGCAGGCTGGCCTGCACCTGCTCGAACGCCTCGACGGAGATCAGCGCGGGCACGGCCGTCGCGATCCACTGCTCCGGGGCTTTCGCTTTCCCGGTGCGGGCCTCGCGGCGGTCGAAGTGATGCACGCCGGCATAGGTGGGTGAGGTCAGGATGCGGTGGACATTAGAAATATGGAACGGCTTGCCACGATGGGTGACGCCCTCCTGGTTGAGCCGGTTGACGATTGCCTTCACGCCGAGCGGCAGGCCGGTCATGCCAAGGGCCAAGTCGTAGATGCGGCATACCACGGCGGACTCCGCCTCATCGATGGCCAGCACTTTCTTCACCTTCTGTCCGCGCTTCTCGGCGGCGACGGCCCGGTAGCCGAAAGGCGCGCAGGATCCGTTCCAGAAACCCTGGCGGGCATTCTCCCGCATGGCGCGCAGGGTGTGCTTGGCGTTCTCCCGGCTCTGATACTCGTCGAAGCTGCCCACGATTTGGCGGATCAGGTTGCCGGTGGTGTCATCGCGGAACTCCTGCGTCATGGAAATCAGTTCGACGCCGGCCTTTCGCAGCTTGCGCAGATACATTTCGCTGAGGAACTGCTCGCGGAAGAAGCGCGACATCGAGTGCACGAGCACGATGTCGAACGGCTGCGCCGGCGAGGTGGCGGCGTCGATCATGCGCTGGAACTCGGGGCGGCGATCGTCGGTGGCCGAGGCGCCGGGCTCGACGTAGGTCTCGACCAGCCGGAGCCCGCGGGCGGCGCAATAGTCTTCGCCCTGTTTGATCTGATCGGGGATGGAGAGTTCGCCCTCGGCCTGCCGTGCCGTGGAGACGCGGGCGTAGATAGCTACCCGGCGGTGAACTTGGTCGAGGTGGGACATGTTGCCTCTGCGGGATCGAGGATGGCGGCGATGCTATCGCCAAGCACGGCGAAGATCAGCCGCAATTCGGCCTCGGTGGCGGGCTCGAGGGTGGTGAGATCGGAGACGACGACAAGCTGATCGGCACCGCCGCCCGCTCGTGCACGCCGCTGACGCGGCATGGCGCCGGTGCCCGTCGACCTATCGGCCGGCGGCAGGTATGATCTGGACAGGTCGTCGGAATCGGCGCCAGGCATGTGCCGAGCAGACCGTCACGACCGAACAATTGCTCGGGGAGCCTGATTTCTTGAACGAGGAGGCGCCAGGCTGCGCGAGGGAAGGCTCCGCGACGTCTCTGACCTGAGACACGTCGGTGTTCCTTGCTCCCTCCGGCGTCGGCTGATGAAGGCCGCCGGCGCGTAGCTTGCAATGGCGGGCACGGCGCGTCCCCGCCGGGCGTCAGGGCGATCTTGGTTCTGAACCACACCTACGAGGCGGGGATGTCCATCGTGATCGGGGCGGCCTGCGCCACGCATTGTTAGGCACGGTGGAGCGTCTACCGGGTTGGCGACATGCTGCGGTGGACGCTGCGGCCGGGCGCGCCGGTCCGTTGGATCAGGTGCGGCGAGTCGGCGTTACATGCCAGCCGATTCCGTCAAGGACTATTCCGACGACTGTGTTCCACGCGGCTGCGAGTGCAAATTTATCGACTGCGGCATCGATGGGGAATTAGTCACAGAGGCACGCGGCGGCTGAGCATCTTCGGTCTTGCGGGGGCGGATCGGGGGCCCCGTTTTCCCGATCCTTTCCCATGGGGCCGGAAGGCCGTCGGCCCCCCCCTGGCCGATCGGCGCCGAACCGCGTGTCGGACCAAGCCACGGCCCGCGACCCCGGTGGCATGGCTGAAGCAGTATGCACTCGCCGGCCGTCACCGCCGCCACGCGCGTGGATGAGCACGGGCGCTCCATGGCCGGCGGCGACGGGGAGCAGCCGGTCTGCGATGCTGCGAGGCCCTCACTCGCGACGTTCCGGGTCGCTGGCGATCTGCTGGCGGATTGACACGATCAGGTCGTGATAGCGGCTGAGCGCCGATTCGCTGGTGGCGGCGACGTAGTGGCGCTCCGTGGTGTTCAGCGCGCCGTGGCCAAGGATGCGGGCGGCGACGGGCATCTGGTCGGGCGCCTTCTCCGCCACGGTGGTTGCCATGCAGTCGCGGAACCAATGCGCCGCGAGGGCGTGACCGAACCGGCGCCGCGTGTGGCGTCGGATCGCCTTGCGCAGCCCGCACGGGGTGAGCGGCGTGCCGCCTTGTGCAACCCAGAGACTGGCTCCGACGGGGCGCGGCGCATGGTTCAGCTTGGTGAGCCCGCCCGGCGGATCGGCGGCGATGAGGCGCGGGCGGATATCGTCGATATAGCGCGTGAGCGGCGCCTCCAGGTCGGAAGGCCAGGGGACGGCGAACACGTCAACCTGCTTGGTCTCGTCCTCGGTGAAGCGCAGCGTGCTCTGGCCGGCCCCGCGGCGCAGCTGGGTGCCGATCTCGATTCCGAGCAGGTTCTTGACCCGCAGCGGTCGTGACGCCAGCAGCGCGATCAGGAGTCCGTCGCGGAAGTCGCGCGCCGCCTTGCGCATGCCGGTGGCGGCGATCTTGCCGGAGCTGTCGTCCAGCACTTCCGTCGCATGGGCCATCAGGTCGAGGCCGAGCTGCAACAGGTCGCCGGCCGAGACCAGTTGCCCTTGCTTGCGGTGGATCGGCTTGGCCTGCCGATTGAGCCGCCCGTGCGTGGCGCGCAGCCGACGCCAGTCGCGCTCCGGGAACAGCGCCGTCACCACCATGATGAGGCAGCCGAGGTAGGAGACCACCGTCACCGGCGAGCGCCCCTTGGCCACGAATGCCAAGTAGCTGCGCACCCGCGCATCCGTGAAGCGTTCGGCCGGAGCCTCGGCGGCAAGATCGACCTGTCGATCGATCAGCCATGCCAGCCAGCGGCCGTAGGCGCGTTCGGCGCTGCGCCGGCTGGCCGGGCGCCAGGCGGCGCCGCGGCCGCCCGGCTCCAGGAAATCGCCCTGGCGGCACCCCGCCGCCCAGGCCGCCCGGTCCGCGTCGGGCCAAGCGGCCTGGGGAAGCGCCGGGTGTGAGGCACGCCCGGTGGCGGCGCTCATTGGCGCGCTCCGGCGCGCACGGGTTGCTTTGGCGACAGTTCCTCGCGTTGGCGCGCGAGCAGGGCGTCATAGGCCGCAATGGCGCCGGCCGCCTCCAGCCCGCAGTAGTACGACATCGTCGAGGCGAGCGACTTATGGCCGAGCACGCGTTGCACCTGGCCGTGGGCGCCGGGGTTCTCTCGCAGGATCATGTAGGCGGCGAGGTGGCGGAACCCGTGCGGGTTAAACTCGATGCCGATGTGATCGGCGATCGCGTGCTGCAGCTGCACCCGCATCCCGGGGTCGGATTTCGGGCGCCCCGCGGTCTGACCGGGGAACAGGAAGTCGGATTGTACGGTCACGAGCAGCGGCCGGTAGATGTCGATGTAGCGGGCGATCAGGTCTACCACCGGCCCGGACAGGGTGGCGTTCAGCGCCGAGCCGTTCTTGACCTCGTCTGGCTCGATGGTGCAGGTCATCGTGCCGCCTGGGCGGCGGACCAGATGCACTCCGATCCTCAGGCTGCGCAGGTTGCCGAAGCGCAGCGGTACGTTCAGCAGGATCTCGATCGCGACCGCCGTCTGCATCACCAGCGCGCTGTGCGGGCTGGGCGCGCCGAGCGCCATGGCCTGCCTGGCCAGCTTCTGCGGCAGCAGCAGCATCGCCTCGAGCTTCTTCGGATCGCTGAATTGCAACAGGCGGGAGAGGTTGCGGCCGGCGAGCCCGGCCGGCTCCGGGCGGAGCTGGCGCGCCATCGCGGCCAGCTTGTCGATGGCGTCGGGGGGCAGGTTCGCCCAGTGGCGCGCGATCATCAGCACCAGGGCGGCGATTTGGTAGGTGTAGGTGGTGGCCTTCTTGCCGGCGCGATCCCAGAACACCCGCAATGCGCGGGCGGCCCGGTCGGGTTGGACGGCGGCGGCGAGATCGGTCAACTCGGCCGGGTCGATGCCCCGCTGCAGGAGGGTGGCGAGGTAGACGCGCAGATGCTTGCGGCGGCTTTCGACGGAAGCCGGCTTCAGCGGGATGAACGCCCGGTCGGCGAACGGATCATTGTCGCCCAGGCCGGCGCACCAGGCATCGGCATCCGCACGCAGGCTGGCTGGATAGATGCTCCAGTCCGGCGCGTAATTCCGCCGGTTGTTGGGGACCGTCAGGCGCTGCTGCGGCCAGGTGGGGTATGTCGTGGCGGCCTCGTTCCAGAATCGCGCCACCTCGCGCACGGCCCGGTCGGGTTCGGACACCAGGCTGCGGGTGTGCAATTCGACGCGGTAGGTCTCGAGCATGGCGTCACTGATGGCGGCCGG
>JAKBCB010000207.1 GCA_021808185.1 Pseudomonadota bacterium | reverse complement strand
GATGTGGGTGATGCGGATGGCGCTTTCCGTCTTGTTGACGTGCTGCCCGCCGGCGCCGGAGGCCCGGAACGTATCGACCTTCAGGTCGGACTCGTTGATCTCGATCTCGATGTTGTCATCGACCACGGGATAGACCCAGACGCTGGCGAAGCTGGTCTGCCGCCGCGCGTTGGCGTCGAACGGGCTGATGCGCACGAGGCGATGCACCCCGGCCTCCGTCTTCAGCCAGCCATAGGCGTTCGGCCCGCTGACCTGCAACGTGGCGGACTTGATGCCGGCCTGCTCGCCCTCGCTCTGCTCGATCAGTTGCACCTTGTACTCGTGCCGCTCGGCCCAGCGCGTGTACATGCGCATCAGCATCTCGGCCCAGTCCTGCGCCTCCGTCCCGCCGGCGCCGGCGTTGATCTCGACGAAGCAGTCGTTGCCGTCGGCCTCGCCGGACAGCAGGCTCTCGATCTCCCGGCGCTTCGCCTCGGCGGCCAGCGCCCGCAGCGACTCGGCCGCGTCGGCCGCCATCGCGGCGTCGCCCTCGGCCTCGGCCATGGCGATCAGCTCGACGGTGTCGGCGACTTCGCGTTCCAGCGCGGTCACACCCTCGATCTGGCTGGCCAGCCGGTTGCGTTCGCGCATGATGGTCTGCGCGGCGCTGGCGTCGTTCCAGAGGTCCGGGTCTTCGGCGCGGTTGTTCAGTTCTTCCAGGCGGCCGATGGCGACATCCCAGTCAAAGATGCCTCCTCAGCAGCGCGACGGACTGCTTGATCTGTTCGTTGAGGGCGTCGGTCTCGGCGGACATTTTCCTGCGCTTTGCAAAAACGTGGGGCGGCTCAGTACAGCCCGCCCATGCCGCTGTCCACCCCGGGAGCGGCGGCGGGCGCCGCGGCGGCGGTGGTGCCGGGGGCGGCATCGCCGCTGGCCGCGGCCTCGCCCGGCGGCGGGCTGCCGATCGGGCCGGAGGCGCCCGGCTCCTGGCCCGGCTTGAACGCGTCGGTGACGCTGCCGAAGCCGCTTTCGTAGGACGCGATGGTGACGCCCGGCGGCGGCTGGAAGGTCAGCTTCGGCCGGGTCTTCAGCGCCACCGCCATGAAATCGTGCCACACCGGGGCCGCGACATTGCCGCCGGTCTCGTTGTTGCCCAGGCTGGTCGGCGTGTCGTAGCCGATCCACACGATGGTCACGAGGTCGGGGGTGAAGCCGGAGAACCAGGCGTCCTGGAAATCCTGGCTGGTGCCGGTCTTGCCGGCGATCTGCCGGTTCAGCCCCACGCCCGCCGGCACGCCGGTGCCGCGCTGCACCACGCCCTGCATCATCAGATTGAGCTGATAGATGCTTTGCGGGTCGGCCACCTGCTTGCGGTTGTCCACCAGCGCCGGCGGCTGCGTCGGGTCCTGGCAGCCGTCGCAGGCGAGGCCCGGGGCGCGCCAGAGGATGTGCCCGTCGCGGTCCTGCACGCTGTCGATCAGCGTCGGCACCACCTCGCGCCCGCCGGCGGCGATGCCGGCATAAGCCCCGGCCTCGCGCAGCACCGTGGTCTCGACCGCCCCCAGCGCCGCCGGCAGCAGGCGCGGCAGGTTATCGACGATATGGAACGCCGCCGCCGTGCGCGCCACCGCCTCCATCCCCACCCGGTCGGCGACGCGCACGGTGACGAGGTTGAGCGACTTCTCCAGCGCCACATGCAGCGGCACCGGGCCGCTGAAATCCAGCTCGTAATTCCCCGGCCGCCACTTGCCCGCCGCCCCCTGGTCCACGACGAACGGCGCGTCGAGGAAGCGCTGCGACGGCGAGATGCCGTCCTCCAGCGCCGTGAGGTACACGAACGGCTTGAAGCTCGATCCGGGCTGGCGATTGGCCTGGGTCACGCGGTCGAACTGGCTCATTTCGAACGACCAGCCGCCGGACAGCGCCAGCACCCGCCCGGTCGCGGGGTCGAGCGAGACCAGCGCGCCCTGCACCTGCGGGATCTGCCGGAGCAGCAGCCGCTCCGGCCTGGCCGGGGTCTTGCCCTGCGCGGCCACCGCCGGCGCGGGCTCCACCATCACCACGTCGCCGACCTGCGCCACGTCCGCCATCCGGCGCGGGGCCGCGCCGGGGGCGCCGTCCTTGACCGGCCGCGCCCAGCCGCTCTCGGCCAGCAGCAGCGGCAGCACGCGCGGCACGAAGGCGACGGCACCCGGCGGGCGTTCGAGGAAGCCGAGCCGCGCCTCGCCGTCGGTCTCCTCCAGCACCACGGCCAGCCGCCACTCCGGCAGCAGGCCGGGCGGCTTGCCGAGGGCAGCGAGCCCCGCGGCCCAGGTGGTGCGCAGCGCGGGGCCGGCTTGCAGCCTGGCGACAGGGCCGCGCCAGCCGCCACGCTTCTGGTCGTAGCGGATCAGTCCCTCATGCAGCGCGCGGTCCGCCGCCGCCTGCAACGCCGGGTCGAGGCTGGTGCGCACAACGAGCCCACCCTGCGTGGTCTGGTCGGCACCGAATTTTTCCAACAGTTGCCGGCGGACTTCCTCGGCGAAGTAGTCGCCGCCACTGACCTGATCGGGCCTGCGGAACGGCGCCGGCACAATCGGCGCGGCCTTGGCCGAGTCGCGCTGCGCCACCGAGATCACGCCATCCTCGGCCATCCGGTCCAGCACCCAGTCGCGCCGCGCGCGCGCGGCTTCGGGGAAGCGGAACGGGTTGTAGTTGTTCGGCGCCTTCGGCAGCGCCGCCAGAAACGCCGCCTCGGCAATGGTCAACTCAGGGAGCGACTTGTTGAAATAGGTCTGCGCCGCCGAGGCGACGCCGTAGGCGGACAGGCCGAGATAGATCTCGTTCAGGTACAGTTCGAGAATGCGATCCTTGCTGAGCGAGTTCTCGATACGCAGCGCGAGAATGACTTCCTTGGCCTTGCGCGCGATCGAGACCTCGTTGCCCAGCAGCATGTTCTTGGCGACCTGCTGGGTGATGGTCGAGGCGCCGATCGGCCGCCTTCCCTGGCCGTACTGGCGGGCATCGGTGACGGCGGCGCGCAGCATCGCCACTGGATCGACGCCGCGATGGGTGAAGAAGTTCTGGTCCTCGGCGGAGACGAAGGCGTGCTTCACGATCTCCGGAATGGCGGCGTAGGGCACGAAGATGCGCCGCTCGGTGGCCAGTTCCGCGAGCAGACGGGAATCCCCCGCATAGACGCGGCTCATCACCCGCGGCTGGTAGTCGCGCAGGCCTTGCACGTCCGGCAGATCGCGGCTGAAATGCTGGTAGGCGGTCCAGCCCGCCGCGGCGACAAGGCCGCTGGCGAGCACGAACAGCGCCATCAGCACGGCCAGGATGCCGCGCAGCCAGCCGAAGCGCGGCCGGCGCGGTTCCGGCGGGCGGCGGCGTGGGGGTGGCGCGGCTGGCGTCCCGGAACCGGACCCGAGGCGCTCGCCGGCGGTAAACGGCTGTGTCATGCGCGGTGCGTTACACTATTTCCGTGCGCCCGCGTAGCACGCGCGGACACGACTGCGTTGCCATCGCAGGGGCATAAGGACGCCGCGCCTCAGCCCGCCATGCGGGTCGGGGCTGGGCGCGGGGCCGGTCCTTGCGCGAAATAGGCGTCGATGGCGCGTCGCATCGCGCTCGCGACCAGGGTGCGATGCGGCGCCTGCCGCAAGGCTGCCTCGTCCTGGCGGTTGGACATGAACCCCATCTCCACCAGCACACTCGGGATATCGGCGGCCTTGAGCACGACGAAGCCGGCATGGCGCGCGGGGTTGCTCAGCAGCGGCATGTCCCGCCCCATCTCGCCCACCACGCTGTGCGCCATGCGCGCCGAACCGGTGCGCGTCTCCTGCCGCACCAGGCTCGCGAGGATGCGCGCGACATCCGGCGGCGTGCCGTGGAACTCGGGGCCGGCGAAGCGGTCGGCGGCATTCTCCCGTTGCGCCAGCGCCGCCGTCTGCGCGTCCGACGCGCGTTCGGCCAGGGTGTAGACGCTGGCGCCGCGCACCGCATGGTCGTGCAGCGCGTCGGCGTGCATCGAGACGAACAGCGCCGCGCCATGCCGCTGCGCCATCGCCACGCGCTCCTCCAGCGGGATGAACACGTCGCGCGTGCGCGTCAGTTCCACCCGGTAGCGCCCATCGGCCTCCAGTTGCCGCTTGAGTTCGACTGCCGTCGCCAGCGCCACATGCTTTTCATACGTGCCGGAGACGCCGATGGCGCCCGGATCCTTGCCGCCATGGCCGGGGTCGAGCATCACCACCGGCGCGGTCTGCGGACGCAACGTCTGGCGCGCGAGGGCCGGTTCGGCGCGCAGCGTGGCGGCGGGCAGCAGGAAACTCGCGGCAACGCCGTGGCCGAACAGCATGCGGCGGGTGAACACGGCAAACCCCTCCAGGCGCGAAGGCCGTCACAGTAACAGGACTCTGGCAGATTCTTTTAGCGTGAACCCTCGGAAAATGCATCTTCTGCCCTGATCCAGGCTGATTCGTGATCGAAGCGTGGCAGGCGTGTCACGGTTCTGCTTGCGACGCGGGCGGGTTTGCTCCAAGGTCCATGATTGTCCGGTGGCGTGCCGGGATGGCTGCCAAGCAGCCGGTCCGCGCCGGATTTCGCGCCGCATTGCCGCGCTTCGGCCGCCCGAACGGCCGTGACCCTGCTCTTACCAGCCGGGACAGCGACAGTGTTGCGCGGCCGAAGGAGCCGCTATGCGCGCCCAGCGCGGCCGGCCGACCCGGATTGGTCGCGCCCTGGCCGTCTGGCGCGGCCCGCCCCGCCGCCCGGCGAGCGGCGGAATATATCGAGACGAGGGCGGCGCCTTCCCGCGGAAGGCGCCTTCGCCCGCAGACACAGGGTTCGATGACCGACGCCGCAACTGGGCTTGCCCGCGACACCCACCCGATCCGCGGCCGCATGGCCCGGATGGCGTGCGGCGTCGCGGCGCCCGGGGCCGCGACGGCCGCGCCGATGCTCTTGCCGCGTTTGCGAGCGAATTACCCCTCAACCCCATGCCCATCATGCCGCCCCTGTCGCGCGACCGCGCGCGGGCAGGCGGCGCATCGGAGTTCGAGGCTGAATGACCAAGCGCATGTTGATCGACGCCACGCACGCGGAAGAAACCCGCGTGGTGGTGCTGGACGGTAACCGCCTAGAGGATTTCGACGTCGAGACATCGACGAAACGGCAACTCAAGGGCAACATCTACCTCGCGAAGATCGTCCGCGTCGAACCGAGCCTCCAGGCCGCGTTCGTCGAATATGGCGGCGGCCGCCACGGCTTCCTCGCCTTCGGGGAAATCCACCCGGATTACTACCAGATCCCGGTCGCCGACCGGCAGCGGCTGCTGGCCTTGCAGGCCGAGGAAGCCCGCGCCGAGGCGGAAGCCGAGGACGAGGACGTCGCCGCCGAGGCCGCTGGCCGCCAGCCGGTGCATCGCCGCGAGCAGCCCCCGGCCGAGCCCGAGACCGACGTGACCGCGTGGGAGGAACCCGCCGAGCCGGCAGCGCCGACCGAACGCGCGCCCGCGGACGTAGCGGACGTACCGGCCCCAGCCGCCGAAGTGGCGGCGCCCCCCGAGGCCGCGCCGAGCGCAACCGACGCGCCACACGCCGCCGAGCCTGATGTTGAGCCGGCGGACCCGCACCGCCCGGCTCAGGCGGCGATGATTCCGCGCGCGGAGAAATTCGGCTCCGCCGACATCGAGGGCACCGCCGAGGCCGCCCCGCCCGGTGCGTTCGACGAGGCCTTCGCCTCGGACACCGAGGAAGTGCCGAACGACCTGCCCCCGCCGGAGACCATCGGCGGCGAGCCGGAACATGCCGACGCGGCCGAGGAAGCGCGCGCGCGCCGCACCTCGCGCTTCCTGCGCAACTACCGGATTCAGGAAGTCATCAAGCGCCGCCAGATCCTGCTGGTGCAGGTGGTCAAGGAGGAGCGTGGCACCAAGGGTGCGGCGCTGACCACCTACATCTCGCTCGCCGGGCGCTACTGCGTGCTGATGCCCAATTCCCCCCGTGGCGGCGGCATCTCGCGCAAGATCACCTCGGCGGCGGATCGTCGCCGGCTGAAGGAGATCACGGCCGAGCTGGAAATCCCGCAGGGCATGGGCCTCATCGTCCGCACCGCCGGCGCCAACCGGCCGAAGCCCGAGATCAAGCGCGACTGCGAATACCTCATGCGGTTGTGGGACGACATCCGCGAGCACACGCTGCGCTCCGTCGCCCCCGCGCTGATCTACGAGGAAGCCTCGCTCATCAAGCGCGCCATCCGCGACGTGTATTCGCGCGACGTGGACGAGGTGATCGTCGATGGCGAGGAAGGCTGGAAGGCGGCGCACGACTTCATGCGCATGCTGATGCCGGGCCACGCCAAGAAGGTACAGCTCTGGCGCGGCAACGGGGGTGGCCCGAATCAGCCGCTGTTCGCCAAGCATCAGGTCGAGGCGCAGCTCGACGCGATGCTGGCGCCGACGGTGCAGCTCAAGTCCGGCGGCTATCTGGTCATCAACCAGACCGAGGCGCTGGTCGCCATAGACGTGAACTCCGGCCGTTCCACCCGTGAGCGCGGCATCGAGGAAACCGCGTTGCGCACCAATCTGGAGGCCGCCGATGAGGTGGCGCGCCAGTTGCGGCTGCGCGACCTCGCGGGGCTGATCGTGATCGACTTCATCGACATGGAGGCGAAGAAGCACAACGCCGCCGTCGAGCGCCGGCTGAAGGACGCGCTGAAGATCGACCGCGCGCGCATCCAGGTGGGCCACATCAGCCATTTCGG